>NZ_JAEHBI010000059.1:0-27161 GCF_016483705.1 Bacillus cereus group sp. N6 | reverse complement strand
CGGTGCAATACCGGACTCACTTTTATCAAGCTGCCTAATGAAATAACCGTGTCTAACTTTTAGGGGTCACTTCAATTCTAGCTAGCTTATTATTTGGACTGTATAGCTTGTTCAATTACCCTTATATCTTTTCCATCTCCAAACTCTGTATACCCCCAGATGTTCGTTTCACCTCTATATTTATTTACAATAATATCTAAGTCATGGTATACACGATGTGCATAAACTACATACTCAATATTTTGAAGTTCTACACCTTTTTTTACAATTTCATAGCTTCTATTTACATCACGTTTTATTTTTTCATTCTTTATTTCTGTATGTATATTTTTTAAAGACGATTCTTGTTGTTGAAACCATTGTTTAAATTGGTTCCAGTCCCCTTCTGTATAATTCTCTGCTTTACCGTAATTTAAGAAATTATTATAACTTTCATGCGTCATACGAATAAAATCTAGCACTTTTGTCTCCTCTTGCACATCTTCTATTTGAGCTATTGTACTTACCTCAGCAGGCTTATTCGCATAATGTAATAGCAATTTCATAAGACTATAGCTCGCAATGATCATTACGATAATAATCCCGAATACAATTAACAATTTCTTCATATACAGAACTCCTTCTCTACTAAAGATATTACAAAGTATGACTATACTTGTAACATTCTCTCGTAGAAATATAATTCCTGTATAAATTCTTCCTATCATTTCGACAATATTTTTCTATACATTTCTCGTTGGTAAATGTTCTTGTAAAACAATGTACCCTTCATAAGCTGTGTAACCGAGTATAGCCATTAATCCGATATAACAAGCAAAGACTGTCCATTTTGTTTTCATATCAACTTTATAATAGTTTTCCTGTTGTCTCTTTTCCGTCTCCCATTCCTGTAATTTTCTTTCTGACATTTCAAATGCTTCTCTTATATGAATTGTATGCGTTTCTTTTTCATCTTCATATGGAACGTAATCAAGCGGCTCAAACTTTGGTAAAAGATGCTCTAACACTTCAATCTTTTGAAGTTCTCCTACTTTTAATTCTTTCTCTCTTTCTTTTTGCCTTAATATATTTATTTCATGTTGCATCATATATATATTTCGATGCACCGCACCTGTTTCTTTTAACTCCTCTTCAAGTCTTGCAACATATTCTTTCATTCCATCAATTCTATATCCTAATTCCTTAATTGGCTCATCTCTCTTTATTACTCTATATAATTCCATACAGCCGATAATAAAAATAAATCCTCCCAAAATACTTTTAAAGTAAATGGCATAACCGAGCAATACAATAAGACCCGCTCCCCAAATCTTTGTACTTACAACTGAGATAATTCGTCCACCATCTAATGGAGAAACCGGAATCAAGTTAAAGAAGTTAATCATACTTCCAAGTAAAATAATTAATGCCCAAAATGGCTCTTTCGTTATTATATAAAGTGGAATCGCAGGTAAAAATGACAACAATCCGAAAAGAGGTCCCATGAAGGCGATGTAAGCTTCATCTTTTGCATTTTTCGGCATCTCTTTCATCCCAATAAGAGCGCCCATAAATGGAATAAATATTGCTGGCGATGTTGGTATACCTTTTCTTTTCGCAGCCCATAAATGGCCCATTTCATGAATAAACAACAAATAAATGAGCGCTACCCCAAATTTCCAACCATATATAACCGCGTATGCACCAAGTGATAGAAACATACTAAATACCGTTGAAAACTTTGCTAGTTTAAAAATTGCAAATATCCACTTTAACTTAGAAAGTAAAAATAGCCCTATTGCAACAATAATTCCCCATAATCCTTTTTTATTATTTTTCATATTCCTCTCCTTTATCTCTCATTAATGAATCATATTTATTCATCAAAACTATTCTTTTCTCTATTATGACATATTTTTTTCTATCGTTAGAAATAATGTTTATTTAATCCATTTTTAGCCAAAAATATAAGTATAAATATAAGGAGGTGTTTGCAAATGAATTTACAATCTCTCATAATAGGCGCTCTATCGTTTTTAGCTTCAACTCTTATTTTTTATACCGTTAGTTACGTATTATTATTAGATTTGTTGCCCAATCACGTATTTATTGCCCTTGTCATCCTTTCCGCTCTTATGATTTCTTTTCTTATTACACGAAAATCAATGAATGAGCCATCTGCAAAAGCAAAATAATAGAGAGGGGGTGTTTTCCCCTCTCTATTATCATTTCCTAGGAAAGGCCATATAAACTTTACTAATTACCTTCATCCCGATCTGTCAGGGCTAATTAAAGTTTCATTTTATCTTTGTAAATCCATTTTTTCACCATACTCTTTAACAATTTGAATGATATTTTGAAAAACACCTATTTTTTCTTTTTTGCTATTTAATATTTTCAAATCATAATTTTCATAATATGTTTCTAATGACTTTAATTGTGATTCTGAAACATCTTTTACCGGAACAGTAGCATGCAATTCATATTGTTTATACCCTTCCTTTACCTTTTCACCTGAAATTTTTTCACTCTCTTTTGCTCCAATTAATTTTTGAACTTTTTCTGGGAAAACGACTTGTAAATAATACTCTTGTTCCTTCTCTAACTTGTTGTATAGTGATTGTGAAATCGTATACCGCACCGTATAATTCACTTTTTGATCGCCTGCTTTAATATGAAACGCAGTAATCTGCAAATCTTTTTTTGTTACATCCGTTAAAGGACCTACCTGCATCTCGTCTTCTTTTTGTTCTGAAACATTTGGAAATATAGCCAAAAGCTTTTCCGTATCTTTTTTATTCAGCATATACATAGCTTTCTTATATTGTACCCATCCTCGTCTGTCTTCTCCTCTTAGCCACGCATAATATGTTTCTTTTTTTCCATCCCTATTAATTTGTATTTCATATTCCGGTTCACCAAAACTACCTGTTACTTCTTGTTTTTCCGCTTTATCTATAATGTCTGTTACTAACTTAGCTTCTGATTCCTGTAACTTTTTCTCTTTATGTTTTTTTTGTATAACGGTTACCCCTATCGTTTCTTTCACTTCATTCACCGTCTCTTCCACTTTTTTTGTTTCTTTTTTTTGCTCTACTTGACCACAAGATGCTAGTAACGTAGCAAATAACAACAATACATATTTCCTTTTCAACTTAATCCTCCTTTTACAATAAGAAATTCTTATACTCTTCATATAAAAAACAAAAACGTGAAACACTATAAAATACGCTATACTAAGTATTGAAAGGAGGTCTTTTTCATGTCCATTAATTTTCACGATGCAAATAATAAATACACATACGCACAGCGAAACGCCCATATTTCTTGGGGAGAAATGATAAAAAGTATTACAAATATACAAAACAAGCAAATAATTGATATCGGCTGTGGTGGCGGGATTTATACGAAAGAACTTGCTCTTATGGGAGCCAAAAATGTCATTGGACTTGATTTTTCAAAAGAAATATTACAAGCTGCAAAAGAAAATTGTAGCGGCTTTCCAAATATTTCATTCATTCACGGTGATGCACATAACGTCCCATATCCTAATGATACATTCGACATTGTTATTTCGCGCGCAGTGATTCATCATTTACAAGACATTCCTACATTTTTACGTGAAGCTTCTCGTATATTAAAGAAAAACGGTGTACTTATTGTACAAGACCGAACTATTGAAGATTGTACAATTCCTGGAAGCCCCGAACACATTCGTGGATATTTTTTCTCTACCTTTCCAAAACTCATTGAAATAGAATCAAAAAGACGGCCAAAAACCACCACGATACAGCAAGAATTGCAAAAATATTTTCTTCACGTGTTCCCCTCTCAAACACAATGGGAAGTACGAAAAATACATGATTCTGTAGAAGCATTGCTACAAGATTTATCACCTCGAACAGGTCGATCCATTCTATATGAATTAACAGATCATGAACTTTCTCAACTTCTACAACAGGTCCAGACCGCATTACAAAGCATCTCTCCTATTATCGAAAGAGATCGGTGGACAATTTGGAGCGCCATGAAATTGTAAGGAAGGAAGCCTCACAACATAATGTGAGGCTTCCTTCTTTCATAATCTAATTTTGCAACACTCTTGATATCCTCCACTTCTGGCCTGTGCACTTCCACACTTCGGACATACTAAATATCTAGACTGATTTGTCAACAAACTACCTTTTTGAAAGAGTAAAACTTCTGCTTGTTTAAACGAACGCGAATAATATAACCACATAAAACCAATTATAGCAATAATGCCAAATAATACTCCCATCGCAAGCATTCCAGTCACCTCTTTTGGTTTGTTCTTTCCAGCAAGTGGATTGTTGTATTATTCTCTGTAAATTCAAACAATACCTTCTTTACTCCTATAAATATCAACTTTCTCTATAAGTTTTACAATTCTCTACAAATTTTTACTCCCATTTTACAATTCATCATTCCCTTTACAACAACGAATATCACATTCAATATTTCTATATATAAATATATCTTTCAAAAAAATGTTGACTTTCAAAAAAAAACATGTGACAATACTGTCAGAATACTTGAATAAAAATTCATTGACGAGAACGAGTACGTTATAGGACTGTCCCCCAGAGAGTTGGCGATTTGCTGAAAGCCAACGTTCAGTGCGTAACCGAAAATCATCTCCGAGAAGTAGAACCGAATGTTACAGTAAGTTCTTACCGGCTGTCCCCCGTTACAAGGAACACGTATCATGTTGTACGTTGTAAAGCCGTATACATATAGACTAATTTCTACATGTATAAATTAGGGTGGTATCGCGGGTAAATATAACTCGTCCCTTTCTTTAGGGACGAGTTTTTTGTGTTCTTACAAATGAATTTAAAAAAGGAGGAAAAACAATGAACACTGTATCAAAAAAACATATTTTTTTCACGGGTCTTATGCTATTTTCTTTATTTTTTGGGGCAGGTAATTTAATTTTCCCTCCCATGCTTGGACAAAATGCAGGTGAAAACTTTTGGCCGGCAATGATTGGATTTTTACTAACAGGAGTCGGTTTACCATTATTAACTGTTATTGCAATTTCTTTATCAGGAAACGGCATGCAACAACTCGCAAGTCATGTTCACCCATTATTTGGAATTTCCTTTACTGTAGTTGTATATATCGCAATCGGTCCTTCTATGGGAATTCCACGCGTTGCAAATGTCGCTTATGAAATGGGTGTTAGTTCTTTCTTACCAGAAACAATTCGTTCTAGTAACCTAGCACTATTTTTATACACAGTCGTCTTCTTCGCTATCGTATTTTGGCTTAGTTTAAATCCATCTAAACTTGTCGATCGCATCGGAAATATTTTAACACCTATTTTATTACTCTCTATTTTCTTACTATTTGTTAAAAGTGTATTTACACCACTCGGGCAATCAGGACCAGCAATGCAAGAGTATCAAACTTCTCCAATCTTCAAAGGTTTTATGGAAGGATACTTAACGATGGATACCATTTCTGCGCTTGCATTTGGAATTATCGTTGTAAATGCCATTCGCTCTAAAGGTGTGAAGGATCGTAAATCCATTGCCATCGCAACAGCGAAAGCAGGACTTATTGCCGCTACTGGTCTCGTACTTGTATATGGTGCACTTGGCTGGCTCGGTGCAACTAGCGTCTCGCTCGGATATGCACAAAATGGCGGACAATTACTTACTGTTATCGTACAGCAATTATTCGGTCCATACGGTTTACTTCTATTATCTCTAATCGTTACACTCGCTTGTCTAACAACTTGTGTTGGACTTGTATCTGCGTGTAGTCAATATTTCTCAACATTATTGACTAAATTTTCATACAAAATGTTCGCGAGTATCATTTGTGTATTAGGATTATTAGTTGCCAACTTAGGTTTAACGAAAATTATTGCCATCTCTGTTCCAATTCTACTTGTTGTATATCCAGTTGCAATTGTACTCGTTCTACTATCGTTACTTCATAAATATTTCGGTGGATATCGCTCTGTTTATGTAGGTGCTTTAATTGGAGCAGCAATCGTAAGCGTATTTGACGGATTAAAACAAGGTGGCATTTCAGTTTCATTTATCACACCATATTTTGAATTTATCCCTTTATATAATGAAGGAATTGGCTGGCTAATACCAGCATTAGCCGGGGCTATTATCGGCCTTACAATCGCTAAGTTAAGCGGTGCGAAAAAAGTTCCCTTAATAACCGATTCCCGCGAAGTAAAAGCATCCTAAAAAACTCCCGAAAGGGAGTTTTTTTACTTTTGATAAGCAGTATGATTAAAACTGCTTATTTTATACGCTTTCGTATAATATTCGATATTTGTATCCACTGTTTCTACTTTGATAACATCGTAGCAATCTTCTTGCTTTACTAAAAATAAATAGTACTCTTCTGTCGCCTCAACAATTGCAATTTTATCTGTTTCAACATTATATTGTTCACAAAGCGCTTGTAATGCGTTCACATAATCCCCTAATTTTTTAGACTTATCCATGCCAAATATCGTTTGAACTAACATACACTCTCTCCCCTTTGTATGTACTGTTAACAACTTAATGATAACGCTTACATTTGTTAACGTCAATAAAAAGATTTGGCGTAAACTAATAATCAGCGGAGATACCCCCCACTGATTAAAGTTTCACTTTATCATTTCGTCAATTGATGTCTAAACGCATAAATAACTGCCTGTGTCCGGTCACTTACATTTAGCTTATTTAAAATATTACTCACATGTGTCTTTACTGTTTTGAGAGCAATAAACAATTCATCTGCAATCTCTTGATTACTTTTCCCCTCTGCAATTAATAACAAAATTTCAGACTCTCTTTCTGTTAACTCCTCATGCAAAGGTTGTTCTTTCTTCTGACGCATACGAGACATCATTTTACCAGTAACTTTTGGCTCTAATACAGTTTCTCCATCATAAGTAGCTCGTACAGCGTCTGCTATATCACTTGCTCTTGATGTTTTTAATAAATAACTTGTCGCTCCCGCCTCAATAACAGGGTACAATTTCTCATCATCTAAAAAGCTCGTTACAACTACAATTTTCGCTTCTGGCCATTCCTGAATAATAGCACGTGTTGCTTCAACCCCATCCATCTCGTCCATGACAAGGTCCATCAAAATAATATCTGGTCTTAATTGCAGTGCTAACTCTGAACCTTTTCTTCCATTTTCAGCTTCTCCAACTACTTCGATATCTGGCTGCGTTGATAAATATGCTGATACACCCATTCGAACCATTTCATGATCATCGACAAGTAACACTTTTATCATGATTCTCCCCCTCTCTCAATCATAATCGGTACTTTTACTTCTATTTGTGTCCCTTTAGCGGGGAAACTAAGTACTTTTAATGTCCCACCAATTTCATGAACACGCTCTTGCATTGATCTTAAACCATATGAACCAGCCTTATTCACTCCGACTTCAAATCCAACGCCATCATCAATAATTTTTAGAATTGCATATTGATCAATTTTCCGAAGACGTACTTCCGTTTTCTTCGCTTTCGCATGTCGTAAAGTATTGGATAAAGCTTCTTGCACAATACGAAATAAATGATCTTCTACACCTTTTTTCAATTCTATTGGCTCGATTAGCCATTCAATTTTCATATGTTGCTTTCGCGATAATTCCGTCAATAATTCCTCTATACCTTGTGTCAGTTTCTTACCTTCTAATTGTACAGGCCGTAAATGAAGAAGCAACGCTCTCATTTCTGATTGTGCATTTACAACCATATTTTCAACGAGCTGCAACTGCTTTTTTGTCGTTTCTGGAATTTCAGCTACTTGTTCATTAATAGCCGACATCATCATCGACATTGCAAAAAGCTGCTGACTTACAGAATCATGCAGCTCCCTCGCCAATCGATGCCTTTCTTGAGATATCGCTTCTTGTCTCATCTCTTCATTCCAATGAGCTCGTTCATTCGTTACTTTTTGAAAGAGTCCAGCTTGCTCCTCTAATCGACGAGCAAGACCGATTACTTTTCGTTCTACTTCATGAAATTCATCATCTGCAGTAAACGAAACATCACTCGGAAAATTCCCTCGCTCCACTTCAAATAGAAAAGTATTTAATCCTTGTATACGCTGCTCTATATAGTAACCGATTGCATATCCTACAATTCCCCCGATAAGTAAACTTGTAGTCATAATAAACAAGCCAATTGGAACAGAAGCGATGGATTCCTTCCATAATAAATCATACACTTGTTGCTCGCTTTTCCATACATATACAATTGTACAAATGAGTGCAATACTAACAGAAGACAACATAGAATAACGAATATACATCCACGAAATATTTTTTTGTTTCTTCATTATACTTTCCTCACTTCCGTATCGCCTACGACAAGCGAAGAAATAATTTTAATACGACGAGGCGCTTCTTTATACTGCTCTGTTCTAAATGTAACATTGCGATTAAATCCTGTCTCTTCATGTCCTGGCAGGAGCACACGTCCGACAATAACAGAATGATTTAAAGACAATTCAATATCATATGGCACATATAAACGAATATTACCAACGACACCTCGGATAACAATTACCGTTTCTCCTTCTGGAATCATAGCAGTTGTTAAATCTATTTCCACATCACAAGCACCATATTGAACATTAATATCCTCAAGTTCATAAATATGATCCATCATTCGTATATTCCCTACAAACATATTTTTTAAATATGGTTCTGTACGATATATTTGCTTCTCTTCGTCTATAATCCCTTTTTCTTTAATTTCAACCTTCATTGCTTTTTGCTGATGTCCTTGTTGAATCAGTTGATAACCAATTAAAGCTAAACAAGCAAATACGACAAGAACAAATGCTGCTGATGAAAATAAGAAGAATAAAAATACGATACCACCAACAAATAAAAAGACATTTCCCCTTACATAACGATTCTTCTTACGATAATGCCTTCCAAACATAAGCATAATAAATGCAAAAATGAGACCACCTGGTTCAAAATGTCCAAGTATCATATCAAGAAAAAGACCGAATCCAAATATGATGAGGAGCATCCCCATTAATTGTGTTTTTGAAAATTGTTTCTTCATTTCAGCTCCCCCCTTCTTGTTACATATACATAGAAGAAAAGGCATTGCTTTCCAACACCTTTTCTCCTATCACTATATCATAAGCCTGTTTTATAATATACTACTATTATTTTGTTAACTCTTTCGTTAACGATACATCATTCTTCTCTTTCATTTCACGCTCAAGCTTTGCAATCTTCATATCAAATGTGTCACGTTCATGCTCCTCATTTATACGAGATTCTAAGTCGCGAATATGATCTTCAATTTCCTCAAAGCGTAAGAACGGATTATTTTCATCCATTTTATGCATCGCTGTATTCATACGACGATTTGCATGTGCCATATTTTCACGTGCCATTAATTCCATACGTTTTGCGTGCATTTCTTTTAATTTATTTTTCATCTCAGCAAGACGACGCTCTAACTCATCAATTTGATCTACAACACCTGCATACATTTCTTCTAATCGAGTTACTTGCCCTTCATAATACGCTACTTCTTCTAGCGCACGCTCATGTAGCTGTAATTCGCCTGCTTCTTGAGCGACGATCGCTTGCTTTGATCTTTTATTAACGAAATAACGTGCTTGCTCAAGCTCACGAGCGAAATTAGATTTTAATGTTTTGTGGCGCTCAATTAACTTCTCAATTTTTGTTATTTCACGCTCACTATCGCGTAAATATTGGTTTAGCATCGCGATTGGATTTTTTCTTTCTTTCTCATCTAACACATTATGAAAATCTGCTAAAATTGCATCGCGTACACGTCCGAATAAAGATTGTTTCATTATAATCTTCCTCTCTTCTACTTTATCAATTTGATTTGGTTTTTATTAATTTTTTATTAGTTTTTCATTAACTTGTTCCACTCATCTTCAAAGTTGCTATATGGTTTAGAACTTTCTGGTGCAGAATCAACAACTACATTTTTTTCTTTTTTCCACTCACGGTATCCGTAGTATAAAACTACTAATGCTGCGATACCGATTAATGCTGGGGAATGAGAAAGGGCGATGGACAAGCCGATCAAACCAACAATACCCCAAGCTAACTTTCCAAAAAATGATTGTGCTCGCACAAATGATTTATAGCTCCAGTACACAACTCCTGCTCCAATTGCGAATCCTATAATACCAGCAAGACTGCCAAGAGCAATTAAAGCTAAAATACCAGCCGCGATAAACGCTAGAAATTGTTTCATCTTGTGCTTGCCTCCCTTCGATTTGATACTCTTATCTTAACTATTTTTTCACTTTTCCATAACGAGCTTAAGAACCGTTTTCGACTCAGACTTAAGACTGAGTTGCATTCAGCCTTTTGTAAAAATATGCGGTAGGATAGGATGATTCACTCTTTTATCGCACATAAAAAGCCGTACAGAGAACATTCTCTGTACGGCTTTCATTACTATTCATAAACTTCATTTTAAATTATGCTGTTTTGTGATACTCTTTCTTTCCCGCTACTTTAGAAAACCTCGGGAAACCAATTAATATAGAAATAATTCCACATACTCCAACTAAGATAGGATAAAACGCATATGGTAACAATTCAATCGGAGATAACGCCGCAAATCCTGCTGCCGTTAACATTTGCGCACCATACGGAATTAACCCTTGCACACAACATGAGAAAAGATCTAATACACTCGCTGATTTACGAGGATCAATTTCATATTGATCTGCAATGTTTTTCGCAAGTGGACCTGTAAAAATAATAGAAATCGTATTATTCGCTGTACACATATTCGTCATACTCACTAAGCCAGCGATACCGAACTCTGCTCCTTTTTTCGAACGAATGTTACGAGTTAAAATATTCATTAAATATTGAATACCACCATTATATTGAATCAGTTCGACCATACCACCAATTAAAATAGCAAGTAATACTAACTCCATCATACCGCCCATTCCAGTCGTTACACTTTTAAAGAAACTCTCTAACGTGTAACTCCCATCTAAAAGACCTATAACGCCGGATAGTACAGTTCCACCAGTTAACACAATAAGTACATTCCAACCAAGCAATGCTGTAATAAGTACTCCTGCATACGGTAAAATCTTTATCCAGTCAAAGCTATGCGCTTTAATCTGCGTGTCACTTCCTAAAGTAACGATTACTAATAGTACAATTGTAATAATAGCTGCTGGTAATACAATTAAAAAGTTCGTTTTAAACTTATCTTTCATTTCTGTTCCTTGTGAACGTACAGCTGCGATTGTTGTATCTGAAATAAATGATAAATTATCCCCAAACATCGCCCCACCAACAACAGTAGCCATCGTAAGTGCAATAGAGATATCAGTTTGCCCACTAATACCTACAGCAATTGGTGCTAATGCAGCAATTGTTCCCATTGAAGTTCCCATCGCTAATGAAATAAATGCCCCTATAACAAAAATTCCAGCTACGATAAATCCTTGCGGTAAAATGGATAACGCTAAATTAACTGTAGAATCAACGCCGCCCATCCCTTTTGCTGTTTCAGAAAATGCTCCTGCAAGTACAAAAATCAGAACCATAATCATAATATCCGGGTTCCCTGCACCTTTAGCAAATCGTTCTACTTTTACATTAAAACTTTCTTTACGATTCATCGCTAAAGCGACTCCTACAGCAATTGAAATTGCTACAAGTATCGGCAATTTATAGAAATCACCTGTAATAATTCCAGAACCAATAAATAGCGCCAAAAATATCCCAAGTGGTAATAAAGCCAAACCATTTCCTCTCGTTTCTTTCAAAGTACCATCTCTCCCTAGTTTCAACCTTTTCTAATGAATAACAAAAGACCTCTTCCAATGAGAAGAGGTCTTATACATCTATAAGGAACGCTCTTCTCATCTTTCAAGCACATGCTTGCTGGATTTGGCACAGCACTCTGAAATCGAGTCCGCTGCCGAGGCATCGTAGGGCCAGTCCCTCCGCCTCTCTTTATAAGAAGGTTTCATATTTATTTTTTAATAATAATTTCTTCCCTAACTTTACTCGCTTACAAAACAAAAGTCAATTATTTTTTGTGTGGATTTTTTTGGTAATTATACAAAAATTTGAATACAACAATCATTTTAACTTTTTGATTTCTTCTTCCAATATTGAAATCCAATAAAATTCACTATTTTTTATTGCATCTATTATCCATTTCGTAGTGTACCAAGCTAACTCATACTCTTCTTTTGTAACATCGCCACTTTTATAAGCATCCTCTAGCTCATCTTCATCCAATATATACATTTTACCGTTCGGTAATAACACTACATCTAAATATAAATCATCAAAATACGGTAAACCACGGTCGTCAATTTTATATTCTTTCGCCACATCGATATAATATTGCACTAATTTTTTCTGATCATCTAACATAGCTGTAATCGCAAAGTTTTTCCCGTCTATGAAATATTGAATCCACGTATATTGATTCCCTGCGATACAAAGTTCTTTACTATCATATTCTTTACAACTAGGTTCTCTTACCTTTTTTATTTCTAATATTCCTAGCATTCCTTCTTCCACTTGCTTAACCGTATAATCCTTCTCTATTAGTCGCTTCCACGAAGAACCGTCACCATATTTACGTTTCATTACGTCCGCTCCCCTTCTATATAGAAAAGCCCCCACATATTATGTGAGAGCTTGTTCAAATTATAATTAAGCTGCTTGTCCTTTTTCAGAAATCTCTTTCAAATAAGCTTGTCCTTTTTCAGCGTCATATTGACCTTCCCACTTAGACATAACTACAGCTGCTAAAGAGTTTCCTACAACGTTAACTGCTGTACGAGCCATATCTAAAATACGGTCAATACCAGCGATAAAGGCTAAACCTTCAGCTGGAATACCTACTGTACCAAGTGTTGCTAATAATACAACGAATGATACGCCCGGTACACCCGCAATACCTTTTGATGTAACCATTAATACAAGTAATAATGTAATTTGTTGTGTAATGGATAATTCAATACCGTACATTTGCGCTAAGAAAATTGCTGCAATTGCTTGATATAAAGTTGATCCATCTAAGTTAAATGAATAACCTGTCGGAATAACGAAAGATGTAATTGCTTTCGGACAACCGAATTTCTCCATTTTCTCCATGATTTTTGGTAAAACTGTTTCTGAACTTGCTGTAGAATATGCTAAGATCAGCTCGTCTTTTAAAATCTTAAAGAATTGGAAAATGTTAATTCCAAATAGTTTCGCTGTCAGTCCTAGTATGACTACAACGAAGAAAATCATCGCACCATATACAACTATGACTAATTTCCCTAATGGAATTAATGAAGATAAACCAAACGTCGAAACTGTTACACCAATTAATGCGAATACACCAAACGGTGCAAATTTCATAACTTGGTTAGTCACGTAAAACATCGCATCTGCTACACCTTGGAAAAATTGAAGAACCGGTCTTCCTCTTTCACCAATCGCCGCAACTCCTAAACCAAATAGTACAGAGAAGAAGATAATCGCAAGCATATCGCCCTCAACCAATGATTTCATAATATTCGTTGGAACGATATTCACAAATGTATCTGCAAACGAATGACTTTGTACTTGAGCTGTTGTTTCTGCATATTTAGAAATATCAGTCTTTGTTAATTGATCCATATTCACGCCTTTTCCTGGTTGGAAAATATTCGCTACCAGTAGACCAACAACAATTGCAATTGTTGTAATAATTTCAAAATAAAGAATTGTTTTCCCGCCTAATCGGCCTAGTTTTTTAACATCGCCAACACCAGCAACTCCAACAACAATACTTGCTACAACAATCGGCACAACGATCATTTTAATTAATCGGATAAAAATATCACCAATTGGTTTTAGGTACCCTACAACTGTGCTATCGCCATAAAAAATTGCCCCCACCGCGATACCTAGGGCAAGTCCAATTAAAATTTGCCATGCAAGTCCTATTCTTTTCATATTTGTTGTAACCCCCTCTTCGATGTGTCACTCTACCTCTCATTCTATATCTATAAAACTTGAAATTAAGAGTATTACATATTATTCGACAATTCACTACATTTTGTCCCTGTTAAAAATCATAAATCAAAAAATTAAATCTGACAACAAAATAACTTTTCCTGAACACAAATAATTTTCTTGACAAAAATAAAACCCATGTCAGAAAACCTAACATGAGAACGATTCCTCACTAGTATTTTAGTGGGTTTTCAACTTGAATTTCACTATATAAAATCACGATTTTTTCCCTTTATTTTACAGATAAAATCTAGAATACACCTTTGTTGCACAAACTAAAAAAGTAAAATCACCATTACAAATACTGTTGAAAAATGATAAATTCCGACAAAACTTAGCAACTTTATAAAATTTTCTTTACATTATGGTTACAACGATAGACACTCTTCTTCTTATGATATATAACATTCATAGGGAAAGGAGCCAGACAACCATGAAAAAGAAATTTGCAGCGTTTAGTGTTTTAGCAGCAGGAACACTTTTTGTTTCTCCGTTACTTTCACCCGTATACGCTGAAACGAATCAAGATAAATTATCTAATATTCAATCTGAATTAGAAGGAAAACAAAATGACTTACAAAATAAATCAGTTGAGAAAGAACAAATAGAAAAAGAAATTCAAGAATTACAAAAGAAAATCGACGATTTAACTACTTCTATTAATAAAAACGAAGCTGAATTAAACGATACAAAAAAAGAAATTAGTAAAACACAACAAATAATTACTGAAAAAAAGAAACATATAGAGCAATTACAAACAAACATAGATACGCGTCAGGAAGTTATTAAACAACGTTTACAATCTATGCAAGAAAAACCTCGTACAAACATCATTACAGAGGTATTAACAAATTCTACAAACATTGCTGATCTTGTTGATAATATGTACTCTGTAAGTTTAATTTTAAACAATGATACAGATATTGTTAAAAAGCAAACAACTGACCAAAATGCTGTGACGAAAGAAAAAGAGGCTGTTGAGAAAAAAGAGCAACAACTGAAAGAATCCGAGCAAAAATTAGAACAAAAACAGCAAGAATTACAAAATAACCAACAACAGCAGCAAACCTTTATTAGCGATCTACATACGAAAGTAGCAAAAGTAGATTCAGAGATTGAAGGATTAGAAGAATCTAAAGGCATTTTAGAAAATCAGCGTCAAGCTGTTCAAAAAGCAATTGAAGAAGAAAAACGTGCCGAAGAGGCTCGTAAAGCTGAAGAAGCTCGCAAGGCAGAAGAAGCTCGTAAACAAGCTACTACATCTGCTCAAACAGCTCAAGCAGCTCCAACACCACACGATACAAATATTGGCGGGTTTATTAAGCCAGCAGCTGGATCAAAAACTTCTGGGTTTGGCGTGCGCTCTATAGATAACCATAAAGGAATCGATATCGCAGCCTCAGGAACCGTTCCAATTATTGCCGCTGCTGATGGTGTTGTTATTCGCTCAGAATTATCATCTAGTTACGGAAACGTTGTGTACTTATCTCACCGTATAAACGGAAAAACATATACGACAGTATATGCTCATATGAGTAGCCGTTCTGTATCAAATGGACAAACTGTAAAACAAGGCACTCAACTTGGATTCATGGGAAATACTGGCCAATCATACGGGCAGCATTTACACTTCGAACTTCACCTTGGAGAATGGAATGTCGGTAAGACAAACGCAGTGGATCCATCTCCTTATATCGGATTATAAAAAAAACTCGGTTCATACCGAGTTTTTTTATTTCCACTTCACACACTATAGGCATTCCACATAGACTACAACTAAATGCCCATATTTTACGAGGTGAATCATATGAATACACAATTACAACAGAAAATAGAAGAAGCTAGAGAAACTTACATTGGCCGGTTATTTACATTTGGCGGCTCAGCATTATTTTTAATCGGATCATTCATTGCAGTCGTCACAGCCTATAAAGCGTATAATCGTTTATTGAATACACCTACAACATAATAAAAAGACGGAGAAATCTCCGTCTTTTTATTATGCAAACATTTTAAATACGCCTATCGCATTTAAAAATACAATAATTACCGTTACTGGAATAACATAACGAAGCAAGAAGAACCAAATATTAAATAATGTTTTCCCTTTCGTTTCCGTAACTTCTAATTCTTTCATTAACATTTCTTTACTCATTTTATTTGGTACGAATAGCGAAATGGCTAGTACTCCGAGCGGCAGTAATACATTACTTACCGAAAAATCGACGAAATCAAAGAATGTCTTACCAAATATTTTCACATCACTCATAATTCCAAACGATAATGCTGACGGGATTCCAACTGCAAAAATAAGAATACCAATTAATAATGATGCTGACGGACGCTTTTTCTCATTATCTTTCGCAACAGATGCTACTACAATTTCAAGCATGGAAATCGCAGATGTTAAAGTTGCAAAGAAAAATAAAACTAAAAACATAATGAAGAAAAATTGTCCAAATGGTATTTTCGCAAATACTGCTGGAAGGACGATAAACAGTAGTCCTGGTCCTTCAGTCGGCTTAACGCCTAATGCGAAAATCGCCGGGAAAATTGCTAATCCTGCAAGTACTGTAATAAAAACAGTTAAACTTACAATAGATGTTGCTGATTTAGCTAAATGTTCTTCTTTCTTCAAGTACGAACTATACGTGACCATGACTGAGGCACCTACTGTTAGCGAGAAGAACGATTGTCCCATCGCGTATAAAATCGTATCTGCTGTCAGCTTTGAAAAATCTGGTTTTAAAAAGAACTCTACCCCAGCAAAAGCACCATCGAGTGTTAACGCACGAATAATGATTGCAATAAACAAAATAAATAATAGTGGCATCATATACTTACTTGCCTTTTCTATTCCCTTCTCTACACCTTTACTTACTACAAAAATAGTACAAAGCATAAAGATAAATTGCGCTCCAATCGCACTTACTGGATTTGAAATCGTTTCACCAAATAATTTTCCATAATCAACAACACCATTCCAAAAGCTTCCTGTAACACTATAGTATAAGTACAGTAAAATCCATCCACCTACGACACTATAGAAAGAGAGTACACTAAAACAAGTTACAACTCCCATACGACCAATCCAAGGATATAATTTACTATTTGGTACTAGTACTTTATAAGCTGTAACTGCCTCTTTTTGGGTGCTACGTCCAATGACAAATTCCGCTATCAGAAGAGGCATACCTATAAATAAAGTTAATAGTAAAAATACAAGGAAGAATGCGCCTCCCCCACCATTACCTGCAACATATGGAAATTTCCATATGGCACCAAGACCTACTGCGGCTCCGGCTGCTGCGAGTACAAAGCCTATTTTCGACGTCCATTGCTGTGTTTCTTTCATCATAAATTCTCCTTTTCTGAATATTTAAACTTTTGTTAATTATACACTTTCATTTCATACTCGCACACCTCCTTTAGAAAATAAAAAAGTCCCCTACACGCAAATATGCATGTAGAGGACGATATATGTAATGTAAATACCGTGGTACCACCTCAATTGGATTGATAAATCCCACTTGTTCAAGTACAGGAAAATTCCGATACTCTATCCTTTTAACGGCGGAACCCGGGTTGCCTACTACAATGTTCAACATACCTCTCGCAAGCCCATTCTGTATATTTTATCGTACCGGGCTCACACCTTCCCCCAGCTCTCTGAACGTATCAAATATACATACTCTTCTTGCTCATCGATTTCATCTATTGAAGTTACTTGTGATTATAAATTATATTTTTATAGTTGTAAAGTACAATTTATTCATTATCCTATATGAACTCTTCTCTCTAATTCTTGTAAAAACAATTCTCTTTTTTGTTCATTTTGAACATATACCGACTTTAATACTTCTTGCAACAATATATTTCTCTCTCTTTTCTCTATTTGTAGTTCTTTCACTTTTATTCTAACTTCGGATAAAAAATCAAGATACGATTCATACGCCTCATCATATTTATTTGCAATATCATCACGAATTTTTTTTGCAAGTTTCGGACTCGCTCCTCCGGTAGAAACAGCCACATTCAATAATCCACGATGAATTGCCGCTGGAAAATGAACATTACCACTTTCCGGGTTCGTAATAACATTTACTAACTGATTTTCTGCGCTATCTTCAGCAACTTGTTCATTTAATACGGCATCACTACTCGCTGCAACGACTAAAAAAGCACCTTTAATGTCACTTTTTTCATACTCCCTTTGATACCAACGAATTTTCTTTTCTTCCACAAGTTTCACTAAATTCGCATCCAATTCAGGACTTACCACAACTATATCCGCACCTTGTTTTAGTAAAGGAATAATTTTGAATCCCGCGACTTTTCCTCCACCAATGACAACAATACGTTTCTTCTCAACTCGCACTGTAAGTGGATACATATTGATCTCCCTTCAATAATTTCTTCGTTTTCTGAATTAACATATATTGAAATGCTTCATTCTTTCCTAAATACGGACTTATTTTTATCTCATCCAACTCATATTGGCGCACTTCTTTTTCAATATGTTTCATAAGTAAACCTGTAAATAATAAGTAAGGCAGTACAACGATATTCTTTTCTTTTCGTTCAACAACTTCCTTTAACTTCTCCTCAAATTTCGGCTCGGCAGCCGCTAAATAACAAACCTCTACTTTTTTAATTTTCTCTTCATGTTGAAATAAAGAAGCAATCCAGTTTATATCTCTTAATACTTCAGGATCACTACTCCCTCTTGCTACGAGAAGTAGCGTCACTTCATTCTTATCTTCCTGTTCAATGCCACTTCCACTATACACCGATTTCACAAGTGTTTCTGATACACCAAACGGGTTACCGTAGGTCACTTTAACATTCGAAAATTGATTATTTAACTTTTCCAATTCAAACGGTATATCTTTTTTCACATGACCTGCCGCTAATAAAAAAACTGGAATAACAATAATCTCTGTAGCACCACGCTTCACACATGTACGGAACCCTTCCTTAATCGTTGGGCTCGCTAACTCTAAAAAACAAACTTCTTGAATACTTGCCTCTACACGGTTCATGCATGACGTAATAAATGCAACCGCTTCTTCTTTAGCTGCTTTCAAACGACTTCCATGGCATATATATAAGATGGCTTTCATTTTATAACACTCCACTTACTTGATAGGTACTTTCTGTCTGTTTCTCAAACCAATGGATTTTTTCTCGAAAACGGACCACTTCTCCAATTACAATCATGCTCGGATTTTGAATTTGTTCTTTTTTTGCAACATCCACAATTGTTCCTAACGTCCCAACAACTGTGCGCTGCATTGATGTCGTTCCCCGTTCAATAATAGCAGCAGGTGTACTTTTGTCTTTTCCATGCTTCATCAGTTGTTCACATATGTAGGGTAAATTGCTAACCCCCATATATACAGCTAAAGTCTCTACACCTTTCGCTAAATTTTCCCACTTCACTTCTTCTTCAGCACCTTCTTTCCTATGCCCTGTCACAATAGCAAAACTTGCACTTGCATCACGATGTGTCACTGGAATGCCAGCATAAGCAGGAGCAGCTATTCCAGCTGAAATACCAGGAACGATTTCAAATGGTACCCCTTGCTTTGCTAACGCTTCAGCTTCTTCTCCTCCTCTACCAAATACAAATGGATCCCCGCCCTTTAGCCTCGTTACAACTTTTCCCTTTTTCGCATATTTAATAAGAAACGTGTTAATCGTCTCTTGCTTCATCGTGTGATAATTTGGTAGTTTTCCGCAATAAATTAAATCCGC
The DNA here is from genome assembly GCF_016483705.1 of Bacillus cereus group sp. N6. Lineage (NCBI taxonomy): Bacteria > Bacillati > Bacillota > Bacilli > Caryophanales > Bacillaceae > Bacillus > Bacillus cereus group sp. N6. Next base: position 7,385 of record NZ_JAEHBI010000059.1, on the reverse strand, counting down.
TTCAGGCTTTGCATGGGAAAGCAACTCTTTATTCACGAGACGGTCGTATAAAATAACATCTGCCTTCTTAATACATTTCAACCCTTTCACAGTAATTAAATCTGGATCACCAGGACCTGCACCAACGATATAAACCTTCCCCATCATCTCTCCTCATTTCTACTATTAAAGTGAAACTTCCATCCTTATATACGAATGGAAGTTTTCATTATTTCGTATTACCTTTTTCCTACTCATGAATAACAAATGCTGCACCTTTTCGAATCTTCTTTTTTTCAAATAGAGAAATCTCCTTTACTTCTGGTAACGGTAAAAAATGCTTTTCAAGCTCTATCTCCGCGAGCTTAAATGCCTGTTCTTCACTTTGAGCAACAACAACAATCGGAACAATACTATTTACTAACACAGCTTCAAATCGATATAAATCCATATTGTCCCTCCTAAGACGCTATTACTTCTTCTAACACAGTATTTAACGCTATTTGTAATGTCTCTATACCAACACGGCTGACAAAATCATAAAATGTTTCAGCTGGTAATTTATTCTCTTTGAAATAGCTTATAAATGATGCAAGTACATCAGGTAGATCCTCGCCATCTATTTTCCCTTTTAACTTTTGGTTATAAGCACCGCCATCTAACAGCGTTCCACCTACGTATATTTCAAATGCTTCAACAATTCCTTTTTCCTTCGTTTTCATTTTCACCCCTTGCAATCCAATGTCAGCAATTTGACGTTGCCCACATGAATTCGGGCATCCTACCATATGAATACGAACTGGAACATCGAGTGCAATTTGTGTATCTAAGTACTCTGCGATTTTGCGTAATCTTTCTTTCGTTTCTACTAAAGCAAGATTGCAATATTCAATACCGGTACAGGAAACCGCATGACCAATAAATGATTTAGGACTTGCTGATATGGCTTTAAACAACGGCTCATTTAGTAAACCTGTTACATTTTTTGGCGGAACATTCGGAATAATGAAGTTTTGCGAATTACATGTACGAATCTGTCCATTTCCATACTGCTTAGCAATTCTTGCAATCTCAAACATTTCTTCTGCATGTAGACGTCCTACCGGCACATTAAAACCTACATATTTTAGTCCATCTTGTTTTTGATCTTGAACACCATAAAAGTATCCCGCATTCCATCCTTTGAGAGTACTTTCTCCTTTACTTTGCAATGGTCCTATATACTCTATTAGTTTCTCTTTAAATTTCTCTGCTCCCCAGTCTGCAACTAGAAATTTCAAACGAGCTAAATGACGTTTTTCACGGTATCCAAAATCACGGAATATCGTAGCAATCGCAATTGCTACCGCCTTCACTTCTTCTGGTAAAACGAATACATCTAATTCATCAGCTAAATATGGACGGGCTGATAATCCACCGCCTACTTTTATATGAAAACCAACTTTTTTCTCACCATCTATCTCTTTCGTTGCAGGTGTAAATGCAACACAGTTAATCTCTGCGTTTGCTGAATTATAAATGTTAGAACTAATAGACATTTTAAATTTACGCGGTAAGTTAGAAAACCCTTCATTATGTTGGAAATAATCATATACCTCTTTCACAATACCCGTTGTATCAAACAGTTCATTTGCATCAATACCAGCAAGTGGATTCCCTGTAATATTACGCGTTATATCACCACACGCCCCCGCTGAAGATAACCCAACTCTTGCTAATCTTTTAAAAATATCTGGAATTTGATGAATTTCTAACCAATGAAACTGAATCGCCTGTCTTGTCGTAATATCTATTACGTCACGCCCATAATCCTCAGCGATAGAAGCAAGCACTTCTGCCTGTGCATTCGTAATAATCCCTGAAGGAATATTTACACGCATCATAAAATATCCAGCTTCTTTCGGTCTTTGTAAATATAACCCTGCCCATTTGAATGCGTCCCACTCTTCTTTCGGAATAGATTCGAAGCCATTTTCTGCATAGTAAGGAATATCATTAAAGATTTCCAATCCATCTTTTTTCAATTTATTTTTCTCAGTCTGATTTAATTTTTCATTGTTAGCCCATACTTTTTCATAACTCATTTTTTATCCCCCTATATAAAACTACGCTCTTGTAAGTACTTCACGATTTGTTCTGCACATTCTTCAATAGAATACTTGTGCGTTTCTACAATTAACTCTGCTTTCTCTGGCTCCTCATACGGTGAATCAACACCAGTAAACTCTTTAATATCACCCTGTCTTGCCTTTTTGTATAACCCTTTTGGATCACGTTTTTCACACTCTTCAATTGGACATTTTACAAACACTTCTATAAACTCATCTGCTGCTAATAGATCTCTAACTTGTTTTCGGTCTACTCGAAACGGTGAAATAAACGCTGTAAGAACAACAGTACCTTGATCTACAAATAGCTTCGCCACTTCACCAATCCGTCTTATATTTTCCATACGATCACTTTCAGAAAAACCTAAGTCTTTATTTAAACCGTGGCGTACATTATCTCCATCTAGTACATAGTTTCCAATATTCTTTTCAAATAGTTTACGAGCAACCGCGTTCGCCACCGTAGATTTACCTGAAGCTGATAGACCAGTAAACCAAACTACAAAACTATGATGCCCATTTCTTACTCTTCTCTCATCTTTTGAAACAGATGCTGTATGCCAAGTAATATTCGTATCCATATCATTCTCTCCCTATTCTGTTACTACTTCTTTTTTCAAACCTTTAATTAGCACTTCCACTACTTCTTTACGACTAAATGTACTCGGCGGAACCTCACCGTTTCTTAATAGTTCTCTTACTTTCGTACCTGATAAAATGACATGATCCTCTTTTCCGTGTGGGCATGTTTTCGTCGAAGCCATCGCTTCACACTTCGTGCAGTAAAAACTATGTTCAAAAAATAATGGTGTAATCCCTAACTCTTCCACTGTAAAGTTTGTAAAAATTTCTTGTGCTTCATAAGTCCCGTAATAATCTCCTACTCCTGCATGATCACGCCCTACGATAAAGTGGGTGCATCCAAAATTCTTTCTGACTATTGCATGGAATATCGCTTCCCTCGGTCCTGCGTAACGCATTGCTGCAGGAAATACACCTAAAAAGACACGATCTTTCGGATAATAGTTTTGAAGTAATACTTCATAGCTTTCCATCCTTACATCAGCAGGAATATCGTCCGATTTCGTTTCCCCAACGAGTGGATTTAAAAAGAGACCATCTACAATTTCAAGGGCAGATTTTTGAATGTATTCATGGGCACGATGTACCGGATTTCTCGTTTGAAATCCAACCACTGTTTTCCAACCACGTTTTTTAAATTCTTCTCTCGTTTCAATTGGATCTAAATGATAAGAAGGAAACGGATTATTTTCAAAGCGTTTTGTAAGAATAATAGCTCCCCCGACATAAACGTTCGGTCGTTCATATAATTTTTTCACTCCTGGATGAGCCTCATCCGTCGTTTTATACACAAGTAACGCTTCTTTTTCCTTGTCAGGCACAAAAATATCTTCTATTTGAATGACACCATATACATTTTCAGCATTAACAAGTTTTACTTCCTCTCCAGCTTTTAGACTCTCTGCTACTTCTTCTGTTACTGGTAATGTAATCGGTATACTCCATATGCTCCCGTTTGCTAAGCGAAGCGTTTCTACGACCGAATCATAATCTTTCTTTCCTAAAAAACCAGTAAGTGGGCTATATCCCCCTGTCGCTAATAGCTCTAAATCACTTAACGCAATGTTGTCTAGTTCAATTTCTTTTTCGATTTGTGATACGTCGTAAGTCTCGTCTATACGATTTATTAATTCGTTTCTTGTACTCATTTTCTATTTCCTCTCTTAGCTTTATTTTCAAATTCATCTTATTGGTAATGAAGACCACATTCTGTTTTCACTTTCCCAGACCACCTACCATCTCTCGAATCGCCATCCTCACCTACAGGTAACGTACACTTCTCACACCCAATACTTGGATATCCAACATCATGCAGCGGGTTATACGGTAAGCTATGTTTGTATACATATCGCCACACTTCTTTCCACGTCCAATGAAGGAGTGGACAAACTTTAATAGATTGAAAGCGATGATCTTGATTTATAAACTTTGTATGCTTACGTGTTTCTGATTGTTCCCTCCTTAAGCCCGATATCCACGCTTTTTCCGCTGCTAATGATTTTTCTAACGGTAAAATTTTTCTAATTTTACAACAAAGATTCGGATTACTTTCCCATAATTTCTCACCATGCAACTTCGCTTGTTCATCAAGCGTAAGTTCCGGCTGTTTTTCTATAATATTTAATGAAGGAAATCGTTTCCGCACTTTTTGAATTAATTCATACGTTTCTTGAAAATGAACATTCGTATCTAAAAATACAACTTTAGCAGATGGATTTACTTGGTTTATAAGATGCAGCAATACCATCCCTTCCACTCCGAAGCTACATGCGTATACAATTTCACTTTTATATTCTTTATAAGCCCAACTTAATACAGATAGCGCGCCTTTCGTTTCATCTTCTTCTGAAAATGAAACATTATTTTCTTCCCACGTTTCATACGTCAACATGTTCTTTCCCCCTGTAAAAGCAAAAAGACGGTTTTAACCTAATATAATAGGTTAAAACCGCCTCTAGTTTTTCTAGTCAGCGCTTTTTACTTTAAACGTACCTTTTCACTTTTCTCTAATTGAATGACTTTCCCATCTTGCACAACAATTGTAATTGAACCATATTTCATATCAGCAAGCATCGCTTGAATTTTCTCAGATACTTCCTCAAAATGTTCCCGTACGCTCACGCGAACAGCCCCCCTTTTTATTCATAAAAAAAATCTTTCCCATTTCGAAAAGACTGTTCGGTAATATATTTTACCTTATCTTTCAAAATGGATTCCATTTTGCTGGATTTAGCACCTTGCTTTCTATAAGCAGGTTGCCGAGCTTCTTCGGGCCAGTTCCCTCCGCTTCTCTTGATAAGCTTTGTATTTGTATTTTATCACAATTCTGATTTTTTTCAATCCTAGTTTTCCGATATATTTTAATTATTTTATTTTATAAAAAAGGAATTGCCCATCCGAACAACTCCTTTTTCCCATTCACACAAGTTCTTTAATACGTATGCGATCGTTCCCAATAATATTTTCATATGTTTCACGCTCTACAACAATTTGTGATGTGCCGCCTTTCGCGAAGACGACAGCTGGTCTACGAATCCGATTATAATTATTCGCCATCGAGTATCCATATGCCCCTGTACAAGAAATTGCTAATAAATCGGCTGAAGCAACTTTCGGTAGAGTGATATCCCAAATTAACATATCTCCACTCTCACAGCACTTCCCAGCAATCGAGACAAGTTCCTCATTCTCATCATTCCCTCGATTCGCTAACATCGCTTCATAACGAGCGTTATATAAAGCAGGTCTTAAATTATCAGTCATCCCACCATCCACTGATACATATTTCCGAATACCAGGAATGTCTTTCACAGATCCGACTGTATAAATTGTCGTTCCAGCATCCCCTACAATACTACGGCCTGGTTCAACCCATATTTCTGGCAGGGGATAATTACATACTGTAAATTGTTCCCTCACAGCACTTGTTACAGCTCGCACATATGTCTCAAGAGTTAATGGTGTATCTGACTCTGTGTAGCGTATTCCGAATCCTCCGCCTACATTTAGCACTTTTACTACATAGTTTGTTCGCTCTCTCACTTCTTCTAAAAATTGACGAAGAACTTCAATCGCTCGCACAAAGCCGGCCGTTTCAAATATTTGTGATCCGATATGTGAATGAATTCCTAACACATTATAATTTGATTTTTGTAAAGCAATCTCAATCACTTGCATCGCTTGACCATTTGACACGCCAAATCCAAATTTCGAATCATCTTGGCCTGTTGTAATATATTCATGTGTGTGCGCCTCTACTCCGGGCGTTACACGAATTAATATGTTCACAAATTTCCCATGTTGCACTGCTAAATCATGCAAAATTTCTAATTCCAAGAAATTATCTACGACAAAACAACCAATATTCGCCTGAAGAGCCATCACAATTTCTTCTTCTGTTTTATTATTGCCGTGAAAATGAATGCGTGATGCCGGAAATCCTGCTTGCAGCGCAGTATATAATTCTCCTCCAGAAACAACATCTAATGACATATTCTCTTCACGAGCCACTCGGCACATCTCCATGCACAAGAACGCCTTGCTTGCATATGCTACTTGATAAGAGAAACCACTTTCTTTAAACGCACGATGAAACGCGCGGCACTTTCCTCGAATTGACTCTTCATCGTATACATAAAGTGGTGTTCCGTATTGTTTTGCTAGCTGCGTCGTATCGCATCCTCCAATTTCTAAGTGTCCTTGCCCATTGATTCGGCTCGTGCCGTGTAAATACATTTGAATTCCTCCCTTATTTCCTCTAAAACTCATAACCCCAATCTTCTATTCATTGCAGCACGCTTTTAGATAGACAAAAAACGCGCGGAACAATGTTCACACGCGTTTCTTATTAGGAAAAATATATATTGAAAAAATAAACGAGTTGTTATCTCCTCAAAATAAGAAACCGCATCAACATCTCCAAATAGCTCTCCATAAAATAAATATTATGACAGTACTACATTTATTCAATGCAGTCCCAATATATGAATAAGATGGTTATTCTTATATTTCGGCAATAGTCCCTTTCAACCTATGATCACAGATTCCATTAAATCTCCCATAGCTTACTCTTTCCTATCGCGGCCTCTACCTTTGAGAGTAGATGAGGTAAGTCTATTTAATTTTCAAACATCTAATTGTTGCTATTAACAATACCAAAGGACCATTTTATTTGTCAAACAATTTTTTATATTGTTTTTTTACAGTTTAATTTCGTATCATTTGGTAAGCGCTTTACTGAAATCTTTGACACTTCCCATTCGCCTTCTTCATTATTAAATGTAATCGTTACCTTCTCAAATGGTGGAGCAATTTTCCCAGCAACTCGTTCATACTTCGTTACTTCAATACTTGCTTGAAATAAATATGTACCGCTATACACTTTTTTTAAACTAATAATTTTAGGACATTGATAAGGCTTCAAGCTCCCATATTGTTTTTCAATTGCTTTATTTATTTTCGGAAATAAAACAGAATAAAGGGCATCTTCCATAAGAGGTGCATCATATTGGGCTACCGACACACTCGGTGAAGCAAAAAGTATAACACTACTGCATACTATAAAATATAATAATTTTCGCATTATAACCTCCGTATTATTACACGATTCTTTCTGCGCACGATAATTATCATACATAGAAATGATGCTAGTCTAAATGATAGACACACCGAACAGAGAGTTTATACTAAAAACAAATAAACAAGTTCGAGGTGTCT
>NZ_JAEHBI010000058.1:0-27535 GCF_016483705.1 Bacillus cereus group sp. N6 | reverse complement strand
GCCATTCTCGATGTACTACCTACCGCCGACAAACCTTGCTGTGCTATTCGGGATGGATTCCCTCCCTCTACTGCACCTTGTGCCATTCTCGATGTACTACCTACTGCCGACAAACCTTGCTGTGCTATTCCTCTTTTCGTTGATCCGTCTGAGAGATTAGGTTTATTACCTTTACCTAAATTAACTACATTTCCTTTTTCCGGCTTCGTTTTATTACCTAAAGCTCCAATACCTCGTTTATTTGAACCATCTACTGCACCTTGACCAAGTTCTTTAGATGATTTTGATTCATCTTCATTCCCTGTAGATACATGAGCGTTTTCAGCATTGATATTAGCATCCTTAACATTATCAGCATTTCCTGATCGTAGTTTACTAGCTGCAAAGCTTGCTAATTTCCCCATTGATTTTAATTGTTTTTTTCCTTGTTCAGCTTTTCCTGCTGCTTTTTCCTTTTCTCTAGCTAATGCACTTGAACCTAAATTTTTAGCTGCATCAGCGACTCCCTTCGATAATCTGTTTGTCATTCTTTCACTACCATCTAAAATCCTATGGTGCGCTCCTGTAGCCGCTGCTACAAGTAACTGTCTTTTAAACCAAACAACTAATAATGCTGCCATCATGAGAAGGTTAATAAAAATATTGTAGTAAATATTATTTGAGTTAGATGTCATTTCAAAACCAATGGTTACAAATGCAATTGCTACAATAACTACAAATATTGAAAACCCTTTGTAACCAATGATAATAAAGAACGATTTAAGAAAATTAGTGGTGAGGTTTTCAAATGTTGGGAATACACTAGCGAGAAGTACAACTGCGAAGACTATTAGCATAGCAATTAAGGCTACTTGTAAAACGATTCGTAACAGAGCTAACATAAACAACAAGACAACTATACCAATGTTTGAAAGTGTGTTAATTACAATAAAACCTATTTGCGCTGGAGCATTAGTAGCATTTATAGTTTTATTACTTAGTTTCTCAAATTCATTTGTAATTATATCTTTTCTTTTTTTAACACCATCTTCTTTTGTTGCCGATGTGTTTAAATAATTAGTAATCCTATTTTCGTCTTCTTTTGTAATAGCTTTTACATTCGTAGTATTATAATTTAGTAACAAAAAAGGTTTAAATAACATAGCATCAAATACTTTATTTTCAAGAATTGCCCCTAATTCTTTTGTACTTTTTATAACTCCTGATGATGTTGTATTTTCAGAACTACTTTCGCTACTAAGCGTAGGGTTAATTTGTAAAGCTATTCCTTCAAGGTAGTTAGACGCCTCATTTGCGAATGTTATATATTTACTAGCATTTGATAATAAAGTAAATAAGAGAACCATGCTTAGGAATACACGCATAAAGATACGAGTAAATTCTCCCCAATCCTGTCTTACATATGATTTTATTACAATGTATCCCCCTGACAGAGTGAAGAATGTAAGTAACAAACCTTCTGTAATTGCCTTTGCTGTAGATGACATAATACTAGCAATGGCATCTTTCATTAAATTAATAATATCTAAGCTGAATAAATTATAAGCAATTAAAGCACCTAATTTAGCAACTAAGACATTCAAAGACCAAAAAGTATCTTTAATCGCTGTTTTCCATTGTTCTAACATTTCATTTGTGTTCATATACCATTTTTCATTAATATATGTCATTAAGTTATATTGTTCAGAATCATATTTCTCTGCTTCTCGGACTGTATCCCCTTCTTTTACGATTTTCGGTTTCACTTCCGCATCCTCCGCAAAAGCTGTTCTAGGTACAAAAGCCACTAGTAACACAAAAATTAAAGAAAAATATACGAAAAGCTTTTTCATCACTTTCCTCCTTTATTTCAGACAACTATCTGTTGTTTCATAAGCATTCACTTGCTTTGCCTCGAATTTTTCACTTTTTTTATCATAAGAAATGGCTTCTTTATGAGAGAATTTTTCACCATGAAATTCATATGAAAATTTGACCACATACGTGTTATCTGTACCTTTTGCACGACACACACTTTCAAACTCATAATCTTTATACATTTTTTCTGAGAAACGTTTTTTTAACACTTCCTGATATAAAGCTTTTGTAACCTGATCTTTTCTTAACTCATCTTTATTATCATTCCCACATCCAAATAATGTGGGAATGATAATAACAAGCATAATCGTTAATTTTAAAAGTTTCATATTTCTTCGCTCCTTCTAGATCGCATTCTCTTCAAGTTCGATAGCTTTATCCTCTTTTTTAGTTGTTTTGAACGCTTCTAGCCATTCCTCAAAAAATATATCTATCGCAACAACTTGATTTCTCGCCTTATAATCTTGGAATAAACAAACTCCTGATACTAAATTTTTCATAAGATTTATGTTACCCTCATTGGTTTCTAAATCAAAAAACTCTAAAAGTGGCTTAATTGCTTGATCCGTTTTCGGTCGGAATGCAAATTTACAACCTATTAATTCTTTTATTGTTTCTGCGTTTACATCATCATAAGCCTGTGTGATTAAAATAATATCAGTTTCTAAAGAGCGCCCTGTACGTAACATGCTATCAATTAAGGCTTCCCCATTTTTCGATTTTTTCAGTGCCCACGCTTCATCGAAAATTATCATTGCTTCTTCATCTTTCTTTGTAGAAAAAGTATTTACATATTTTGAAAGGCTAACCATAATTGAAATACCTGTAATTTGGGCTTGTGTCATACTTTCAATATTTTGTTCTGATGATGGTAATTGTAATCCTTGTAGACCTAATACGTTTACTTGTTTATCAAAATCTAAAGTTACACTATTCTCATCACCGAAAAGCATACGCCCATAGCCAATATTGTATTTTGCGATATACGCACCTAAGTTCTGATCCTTTTCAGTAATTTTCTCTAAAACTTTAGTCAAATTTGGTTTTTTCTCTGTTTTAATTACCTCTTGGATACTTTCAAAAATAATGACACTTTCCCTTTTATCCTTTACATATCCTAATGTTTCAAGAATAATAAGTGCTGTTTCAACCGCTTCATCTCCCTGTAAGAAAATCAACGGGTCAAACGCCCCCTTATATTCTCCCTGATTAGATATTTCAACAAAGTTAATTTTTTTATATAGTTCATGGAAATAGCGTGTTTCCTCAATATTTTCATTTAATGGATATTTCTTTAATGCATTTTCGAAGAATTTCTTATATTCATTTTTGGGATCAATGTATAATATCTTTGCTCCTAAAAAAGTACACCAAGTAAAAACATTTTTTATTAATAAAGATTTTCCCGAACCAGGTGGTCCCGTAACCAAAATATTTCCGTTTGTATGTGCTGCTCCTTTTAAAGCTCTCTTTGTTAAAAGAGGGTTGAAAAAGACCACATTATTATTAATAGCTCTTGCTTGTGTTACATCTACTAGCTCATATCCTGTAACAACTTTCCCAAGCGGCATTCCATAGCGATTACCAATTTCATTCTTTATGTCAAAACAACTTACCGCAAAAGAAGATGTATCCATTGTGTGTTGAAAATAATTAAGTTTTGTATATGAGCCTATTAAAGACTGATGAAATAAAGTGAGCTGGTCAACTAATGGACGTACTAATTCAAAATCTGTCCCTTTATACATGCGCTTTATATCTTCAATCTTTCGTTCTAATCCTTCTAAACTTTTATCAAAAACCACTAACATTAGATCACAATACAAAATTTCTTTTTTACTATTCTTAATTTCATCTAAGGTTACTGTTAATACATCATCTGCACTTTCAATTACACTATCTTCATCTACATTTGAATTTCGAATCTCATCATTAAAGTTTCGAAAGCGTTTCTTTAGCATACGGAATTTCCTAATGTTTTCTGTTTGGCTTTTAAAGGAAAAACGTGCTTGAACTTCTATTGGAAAATCTATTCCCTCAATCAAATTTAAAAGGAATTTATTGTTTTTTAGATTAAAGGGAATGTTGTTATATGGTAGAAAAGCAATGTGATCCGTATAATCTTTATGTTGAACTGTCATATACCCTTTATTATTCTTTACTAACCCTTCTGTTAAGTTGTAAATCGTATTAGGTATATCTTTGCAAATATCAGTTCTATGGAACTGATAATATATTATCTTTTCAATTTCACTTTCATCTAGACGTATTAATTTTTTATAATAACTTGCTGTATTGAAAAAACTTTCTTCAAGTTTTTTGAAAAACTTCATATCCGTTTCTACGTTTGTTGTTCGGTGTAAAACCCTTGTAACATCTTCTTTAACACGTTTGAATAATTGTATTAACAAGTCATTTACATTGTCCGCCACTTCGTACATAAATTTATTCAAATGAACGCCTACATAACAATCGTATTCATATAAGCTGATTTCTTCTTTTAAAATATCTGCACCTCGATTGAAGTAATATTTACCGATGTCTGCAAGCTCACCTTTTACAACTTTTTCATTTGTAACTTTTATAAAGTGATCAAAATCGTATCTTCTCGGAATAATAACTAGCTGATATTCATATTGATTTTGTTCAATAAACGCTATTGTTTGCTGTAAATACTTTTGAAAATTAGATTCACTGTTTAAAGATAAGTTCTCATCATTTAGTTTGTAATAAGACCACACACCACTTTTTTTATTAAAAACCATATTTTTATATATTTTAGAAATAGGAAATTCTAATAATTTCACTAGATCACCTCACCCTTTTTTCTTATATGAAACGCTTCATATTGTAATTCTTTTTCAAACTGTGTTTCATCAATCCTTTCAAAGTGCTCATATTGATGATTTTTAGTGAGAGTAAAAATAAGTCTGTCTTTAAAAAATAACGTTATTGGTTTGTTATCATATTTAAAACTAAATGCTACGATTGTAGATACTGCGGGAATTAAGATAAGAATTTTTATCCAATTGTGTATTAAAAAGCTGATAACATCCGTTCCACCTTTTAATCCAATCAAAATTAGTAAAGCTAGTAGGGTTATAAAAATAACCCCACTAAATACTAATTTTCTGAGTTCAATCCCATTTCCAAACTCTAATTTCCCGATTCGGAATATTTTAATAGGATGACGTACAAAAATCGTATAAACAAAATATCTCATGTCATCCCTCCTTATTATTTAAAGAAGCTGCCACCAACAGCCCGTGCGATTTCTTGGATTTGTGGACCGAAAAATACAACAACTAAGCATAATACACCTAAGCAAAGCTGAGAGAAGAAAGCACCCCAATCCTGTCTAATGTAAGCGAATAGGGAACGTGCTGCCATAATAACCATGATAATGAAAGCGATCTGAGATACTATATTCTGAGTAATTTCACCTAAGTTAAAATGCATTCAAACCATCTCCTTATTGTTCATTTTTTATATAGAACTCTCCACTCTTTTTAATAAGAGCAAATTTATAATTTTGAATAACTTGTAATTTACTGTCTTTGTCTTCCATTGTGACAGCTACATTTGCATAATAAGTGTTATCAATTTTATGGTATTCTCCACTGTTTAAAGAAATAAACTTATAATTTTCTAACCCACGAGGGTTAAATGTCATATAACTAAGTTGTTTCACATTATTTTCTGCAAATGCTTCAAAATAGTCCTTCAGAAAATTTTCTAATTTCTTATTCTCACCCATAGCTAAATTTTCAGCGTTATAAGGTTTCTTTTCTTCATTTTCAATTTGCGTGTTCAAATCTCGTTTAGTTAAAAACTGTGGTAAATTCGCAACAGCAAATCCTTTCCCGTCTGTAGCTAATCTAATTACAACTTCATTTGTACGCTGTAATTTTTTAGGTACTTCCACATCTTTTTCAACTTCCACTTCTCCCTCTTTTACTTTTTGTTTCTCGGTAGTGATAGCATCTACTTCGTAATTAACTAAAAAGTGAAAGTCGGCAAGTTTTGAATTGATATCACTTTTTTCAATCAATGTAGCACTCTTTATTTTTCTTTCTCCCTTAAATTCTTTTGTATTATCAATGTCTTTTGCTAAATCTTTTATAAAAAGGTTTTTTATATCCTTGGTACGTTGTTCTCTTTGTTGTGGATCACGAGGTATGTTAATGTAGTTGTTTAAGAAGTTTTGTGCAAAGGTAATTGCTGCATTTTCTGTTAAGAGGGTTGATTTCTTTTTTTCTTGTAAGCTGTCATTAATGTTTTTTTCGCTTTTCGCTGCAACACTTCGTATATATTGGTATTTATTGAAAAATGCGATATTGAAGAATATTGAAATAATTATGAGCGAAAAGATTAAATAACTAGTTATTCTTTTTACTTTTTCTCTACTATAGGGAATAGTTCGAACTTTTGTTTTTTCCCTTTTTTTACGGATTATTTTAAGGATTCCCATTGTACCCCTCCCTTTTTAAGATAAAGGATTCCTACAATATACAATGTGCGGTTCTAACTCTTCATGAGCTGCTTTTCTCCATATAGCAAATTCACCTGTTTTAAAGCCACGTATTTGACTAGGATGTATATGAAATTTATTAACGCTACGCATCGTACCTTTTTCTGCTTTCATATCAATTCGTTTTAGTGAGTGACCATACTTTTCAATTTGATAAGTAATGTCATCATCTTGGTATGTTCCCAATGTATTAATCATTTTTTCAATTGTATAATCATCATTTGACCAACCAAAAGCGTACGTATTACAGTTACCAATAATTTGTTCTACTAACCCTGCTTCAATTTTATTAATATCTGCAAGTGTCTGCGTAGCAATAATACATTCAAACCCTGCGCTACGTGATTTATTAATGGTATCTACAATATCAGGCGTGCCGTATTTAGCGAATTCATCATAAATTGATAATACTGGGTCTTCTTTTCTTCCGTAACGCTCACTAACCAAATAATTTATATCTAAAATTACAAGACGAGCTAATTTATTTAAGAAACGTTGATATTTCATCCCGTCCATTGAAAACAAAATCACTTCACGCTTTTCAGCTATTTCTACTAGATCAATTCCCCCCTCTTTTTCTTGGAAAAGTTCTCCTACTTCACTATCTAACAAGGTATATATTTGAGTTCTTAGTCCTTCTACACCAGCAAAAGCACTAAGTTTTTCTCCATACCTTCCAAAAAATTTATTTTCATACTCTTTTGCTCGTTCAGATGGTTCAGTAGTCTTAATTTCTTCTTCCACTTCAATTATTTCTTCACTTTTTGCATCATCTTCAAAAAATGCATCTTCTACAGCACTATCACTTTTCACTAACTCAACTTTCTTTTTTTTCTTCACTTTAGTAACTTTTTCTACTAGATCATTTTCTAAAACATTCCTTACAGCTTCTTCATCTAGGTATTTAGCAACCGTTTCTAAGTCCCTGTTAAAGTTATAATCATCAATAAACCCTATAATATTTTGAAGTAAATTTTCTGATTGGTTCATATAAAACTGTTCAGACCACTCTAAAATATTCATAAGTTTATCTTTGATAACTGTCTTATTTCCATTGCGGATAGGATTATAAGTTAAATTATTTGTATCGCTAAACACATGAAACTTAACTCCGTATTTATCACAAATGCCTTGTATATCATCTGCGGTTTTTACATCTCCCTTCCCATCAACAAAAATAACTGGTTTATTCCTTCTTAAAGCATCCTCTATATAGCCTAAAAGAAGTACCGTTTTCCCTCCACCGGTTGTTGCAACACAAAGCATATGTTGGTTGATTTCTCCGTTTTTCATGTTGTAGGGTTTCCCCAACTCATCTATCCCAATTAGAACATTTTCGTTGACTGGATTTTTACGCCATTTTTCTTGTAACTTATCGTTAATTGTATATTTTTTCTTCTTCACTTGTTGATATTTGTGAGAACTGCGTCTTTCTTCCTTTTCACTCTCTTTTGTTTTAATGATCTTTCCTCTCATATATCGTACAAACAGGTAAAAACCATATGCTCCAACCATACCCAAAGTAGTATATTGAAGCCAACTTACCCATGTAAATTCAAAAACTTTTCCCTTATTAAGCCACAATTCAAGTTTCGGAAGAAGATAGGGCGAAAATTTCAAATAAGCTAAATAGGGTCTTATACCAAATATTAATGTTAAAAGGATAAATCCCCCTCCACCCACACATGCGAACATCTTTAAAAATCTTTCGCTTTTTACCGCTGCAAACAGGGCGTAAATCAAAATTGAGAAGAGAAAGACAGGTAATAATACTGTTAGTGCTATAACAAGCCCTAGCACCTTTACAAGCTCCAAAATCGTTTGTTCTATTTCTTTATTAGCGTTATGATTTGTATTCACTTTTTAATCACCTTATCAATCGGGATAATTTTTAAATGTGTTGCATCCAAATATACATATCCCTCCTTTTGAACTGCATTTGAAATATAATGATTCGGAACCATGTATATAACTTTTTTATATACTCCTTTTTGTATTTCCATTTGATATCGTTTAAATTTCTTCTCATAACGAGCTTTAGATTTTGCATTTAGTTCAACTTCGTTCGCTGTTCTACTACCATCACTTTCTTCTATTACAAAATCAGGGAAATCTTGAGACACATGGCGTAATTTTTTAAAATCAACTATTCCATCAGGAAAATGATTATCAACATATTCCCTCCTCAACTCCCTTTCGGTAATAAAATTACAATCTATATTCCGATCTTGATAAATTTTTCTCGTTGCAATTAAACAATCATTAGTAGTCAGTGTGTGCTGTAATGTTGTATAACTAATTCTTGTATATCCTGCTAACTTTGAATCTAAATACACTGTACCAGCTTCTTTAATATAGAGAATTAAATGATTTCCAAACTTTACTTCTTCTATAAACTGTAAATCACTCAATCTAGCCTTTGAGGTATATATCGTTTTAAATGATATTTCACCTTTCAAATACTCAATTGTTTGTTGAATTGTAATAACACCGAACTTATTAATTAGTTCTAAAAGTAATTTTTGTTTTTTTGTCAGAATATCCGTTCTCATTAGATTTATCGCTCCTTATAATTCGTTAGAATCACCCCTTATTGTATCATTGTAAAAAACACCCCAAAAACAATTTATCGACAATTAATTTTTTATCAATGTTTCATCGCACTCACCACATTTAATAAAAATATTATCTTTTGTTGAGCGTACAATCAAATCACACTTAGAACATACCCATTTGAAAGAAGTAGGTCGTTTTTCTTCTTCGTCTTGTGCTGTGTCGTTTGCATCGTCATTTTCTACGGGATTTACAATATTTCTGCGGGCAATTATAAATGCTTCTCTTTTTATACCAAGTTTTGAAATTCTTTCTTTTGTTTCATCTGTTATTTTAGGAAACGCCCAACCAAGTTTTTTATCAGCTTTAGTATTAGGAAAATAAAAACCTCTACGTTCACATTCTGATTTAAAACGCTTATTATGATACGCACCATTTCTTGATGTATCTTGAACACCATTTAAAGCATTGTACAAATGCACCATCTCATGAAGCATAGTATCCATTGTTTCCATAAAATCATAATCAAGATATTCTGCTGAAATGTTCAGCTCATACTTTTTTATAGTTCCTTCTTTATCCCCCCACACTTCTTTACTAGAGCACCAGCCCATTGAATTCCTCTTACCACTTGATTGAATTGTTATCGCTGGCTCTAATAATTCATTATTAAAAAATTCTAGATTCAACTTTCTGAAAGCCACATGCAATTCATCAATAGCAACCTGAATATTAGACACTCATATCACCTTTTGAATAATAATATTCAATTTTAAAACCTTATTCCAATAATAATCCCTATATATTTTTTGAATAATAATACTCAATTTTTTCGTGATTTTTGAATATTATTATTCAACTTTTATTATATTTAAAAACCACTTTCAAACTTTCCCCTTTCCCTTTCCTTATAAAATTTACTATTATAAACAATCATTATTTATCCTCAACTTTTATTTTTTTACCACCACCTTTCTTTGCCCTTGACCTTTCTTTGCCCTTGACCTTTCTTTGCCCTTGACCTTTTCTTTGCCCTTGACCTTTTCTTTGCCCTTGACCTTGATCTTTCTTTTGACTTACCCCCACCCCACTCACTTCCACCATCTCTTTGCCCGTAGTGTATCCCTGACCACACACCCATAACTACGTGGAGGGTGTGTGGTCAGGGATTGAAACGAGCATAGCGAGTGAAAAACGGAGGGCTGTACTTCCCACCAATATTGAGTGGGGTGGGGGTAAATCGTGTTTTCTAGAATTACAATTCCATTGTAGTTTTATTGTAGTTATATTGTAATTTCAATTTACTATAACTATTCTGATTTGTCAAACATTTCTAAAAAGAATTTTTGATTTTTTTTACAATTAATCCTTATAATGTTATCTAGATATTTAAATTAATAATTCTTATGAACTTATAATTATTAATTTATAATCTCTATATTAGATTATATTGATTGTTTTTGTTAATCAAATAATCAATATGTACAACTGTTATAAACTCTATAATTTTCTTCAAATTGATTTCTATTACTTTCTTCCCCTTCTCTCCTATATAAATTAATGATCTCCATCTATATGTTAATCCTTTATTTCTCTTTATTATCTATATAAGTATAAAAACTATAATTTAGTCTTAAATCCAAAACTAAGTTTCTACTATAATAAGAAAGTTTAAAAATCCTTATACTCCATATAAATCTTTAAACTTTCTAACATTTTCCTAGAAAAATGTCTTGACTTTAGGTTTGTACGCTTTTTATACTGGCGATTATTCTGGACACGTGCGATGACGTTTTGGGCATAGAAACCCCTTGAAAATTTAACGAGGTTTTTACGCCCTTTCAACACTGGCTATTTACCCATTGTAGCCGATTGAGATTGGTTGCATTGACGACGAATAGTTATTACTAAGACTATCCGAATGTAGCTTATAGACTTACGTCCTACGGGGCATCTCCACGCCCGACCCCGTTCTCTTTCGAGTGATTCGCTACAAAACCCGCTTACCCTTGCGTGCTTACGCACTCCAAAGGTTTGCCGTGATACAGTGTCACAATCGCCGCTTACTAGTAAATGGTTAACTACAGTCGTACAATTGCGTCTTGTTTGAGCCTCCATTGTGTTTTAACGATCTTTGCCGCCTGTGTCTTGGTTATCATCACAGTTATGATTCTAAGAATCACTTAGGCTTGTTTTATGCAAGGCTTTTGCGTCTTTTACCTCGCTTACGTCAGACGGCTTAATGCAACGAAAGCCGATATCCGAATGTATTTTTGGCATGGGCTACATTACACCCTTTTTTTTATAGTGGTTAGCGTCCACTTGAGCGAAAACAAAAAAAGACCGTTACAAGCTAGTAGCCTGTAACGGTCTTGGAAAATGCAATTGAAATTAACTAGATACTTAAAAAAAATGTCAGTAAATGCATGACAAAATATACATCTACATACTTGAAAGTATCTAATAAAACTGTTATTATAACTTCATACTAATAACTAGTTAACTTGTTTGTGTTGCTTCCAACAACACAAACTTGCATTTCCAAGCTAGGTTGGCTAGCTTGATATATTTTCTAGAAGAAGCGTGCTTCCAACACGCTTCTTCTTTTTTTGTTTTCACGATTTATATTTAATTTTTATATTTATCTTTTAATCTCTAATTTTATGTACTTGTCATCAAGTTATTTCTAATAATACACCCTAGAAAAAAATTCGTCTAGTCATTAATTCAATATTATTCTCACTCAAATCCCCGTGTTTATAAGGGGTTATTTTGTTTACTTTTTGTATACTTTCTGTTGACTGATGTTTACTTTTTGTATACAATTGATTTAACGAAAGAAAATAATGGTAAAAACAAGGAGGAATTTAATAATGAATATTCGTTTTGATTCTATTGATATTGGTAATGACGCATTAAAAGGGTTCTTCAACGGATTAACCCCTGAGAATAAAGTATATATCCCTAACATCATTGCTGAGGTTGAAGAACGTACTATTGTAGAGTATGAAAAAAAGATTTTAAACGGGTTACATGTTGAAATCACTTCATCTGCCTTACAAACTAAAGGCGGTAAATATGTTGTTGGAGAACTTGCAACTAAATTTGAAGACAATAATGAGCTAACACACGAATCTGACAAATATAACAATGATCAATCTGTCATCCTCTTACTTACTGCTGTTGCTTACGATGCTGCATTAAATATTCAATCAACCGAAAACATTGTAGATGTATCTGTATATCTTTCTACAGGTTTACCACTTAGTGAAATCAAACATAAAAAAGATTTTAGAAAGAAATTGAAAAACAGTACTCATGAAGTGAAATTCTTACAAACTCCTAAACTGGAAGGTATCACTGTCAATATCACATTTAACGAAGTGCTAGTAAATCCTGAAGGATTCTCTGCATACGTAGACTTAATGATGAATCAAGATGGATCTGAACGAAATGTAGAACTGCAAGGAAAAGATATTATGATTAATGATATCGGTGGGTTATCAACTGATACTGCTATTATCATGGGTGATGGTTCAATAGATAACACCAACTCAAAAGGAATTCTGGAAGGGGTATCCCCATATCTTGATAAAATCATTGAACAGGTTGAAAGTGAGTATAAATACACTTTTAAAAGTCGCAAAGAATTAGTTGATATTTTAACAGACAAGGAAGAAAAAAATCACATTTATGTGAAATCAAACCGCACATCCATTGAAAATATTGTAAAACCAATACTTCATAAGTTAGCTGTAGCTGAGTATAAACACTTATCAAGAGTATGGGATAAAGTACCTTCAATTAGAACTTCTTATCAAATTGGTGGAGGTGCTTTAATTTTAAAGGATTACTTAAATGCTATTAATGAAGAAAAACATAAATTTGCCCTTCGTTACATTGATAATGCTGATGAAAGCATTTGGATGATCTCACGAGCTTACTTTAAAATTCTATCTACTTGGTGCGCTGCTAAAGGAATTGAAATGCCGACAGAAAAAGTAAAAGTAACTAATGAGTGATTAACATGAGTAAAAAAGCATTTAATCCTGGTGATGTATTAAGTTTAAGACTTCCAAATACATTGAGCGACAGAGATTTAGAAGGAATTAACCAATTAAAAGAAACATTAGGTCGAGACTTTAACAAAACCATAATTCCTATTTTGTTACAAGCGGTGAATGCCCATATAAGTACAACAGAGAAAGAAATCACTGTTCCATTACCTGAAAAATTGAATTCTGAACAAGAAAGTCAATTTAATCAGCCAATGGTTAAGCAACTTATAGGTCAATTATTATACCAATTAATATTAAATCCTTCTCAACCTTTAAACGTGACTACAAGCGAACAACAAGCTGCACCAATTGAGGAAAAACAAGATGTAAATGAAACAACTAACTTCAAGAATTCATTTGGCGCAAAATTCGTTGCTAATAATCTATTTGATGATGACGAGGACGACGATTAACCCCCTTTTAATAAGGGGGTTTTTCTTTAAAATAATCCAAATAACTTCTTTTTTTCTTTCTTTTTTTGTTCCTCTTTAATTTCTTTGATTAATTCAGTTTGAGCTGTTATATTTTCTTTTAAATTTGCATTTTCCATTTCTAACGATATCATGCGATTTAACATTTCATCTTGCTGCTTGATAATATGTTGATTTTGTTCACCTATTGTTGCTGCTTGTTGCTCCAATGTTACTTGTAATTCATGCAACCATGAACGATCAATAGACGTACTTTTTTCCATGGACGCATTGCGCTCACCGTGGACGCTAGGTGTCTGTGCTGCATCAATCTTAATAAATCTCTTTGCAATATCCTCTAAACATTGTTCCGCAGATATTCCTTGATCTAAAAGCCTTTTATATTCCCTAAGTATCCGATAATCTCTTTCAAAATATATCCGTTGACCTTTTTCATTCTTTTCAAACTCATAACCTTTGCTCTCAAATGCAATGGACCAACGGCGCAATGTAGAAGCCGTTAAATTTAAATCTTCACATACTTGTTTCGAAAAATAACCATAGTCGTTCATGAATGCGTTCAGCTCCTTTACACATTCTAAATACTAATTAAACATATTCTTCGTTAACAAAGACAGTCCTTTAAACGTGTTCATGAACATTTAAAAAGCGTTAATCAATTCCCCCAACCCCCTTTTCTAAAGGGGGCTCCCTCGCCGGTAGGCATCCCAAAAGGTGTGAACCTTTTGGGACAACAAGAGGGTTTTGGGATATGTACCATATCAACTCCTTAAATTCCTTCCACTTCGTTTCAGTCAAACATTTACCGTTGACATGCACCGTACATATTTTTCTTTTGTTTATGTAGTGAAGTTACTAAAATGAAAACAATAAAAAACCCTTTAACATCAACGGTTAAAGGGTTTTTTATTTTGTTGTCATATCCGTTGCAACAAGAGGCAATTATATTTCAGCGTATCGCATCTTGTAGCTATTACTATGAATGCTATATTCCACGAAATTATTACACATTTTTTTAGCATTTATTAAATTATATGCTTAATTTTTATAAATATTCCTTTTCTCAAAGTTTGAGAAATAGAAGTTTTGGACAAAGTATTAATAAAAACTAGTGAGGTGGATTAAATGCCTTGGTATCAAAAACCACGTTCAAAATTAGGAAGGTTTATAGATAAGCATGATTTAAAACAAAGAGATATTGCTAAAACTAGCGGTCTCCGAGAATCTACAATTAGCCGACTTGCTAATTTAAGTAGCGTATCACCCAGTATGAAAACGGCTAATAAGGTTCTTACCGCTTTGCGTAAACTAACAGGTAAAAACATTCATCACAACGATTTTTGGGCTTAAAAAGGCTACTCTTAAATGTAGTCTTTTTATGATTTAGTTGCCAAAAATCATGTTTTCGTGTAAATCAGTTGCAAATACTAAATAAATGCACCTATAGGACATCTTTAATTAAATACGTTTGTAAGTGTATATCATGCTTAATAGCATAGCTCTGTAATTTTTCTTCTCTATAATCAGATATTGTAAAAAATATTATAATAGGGGTTATATTTTGCTGCTCTTTGTAGATTTTAGTTATTAAACTGTAATAATATACTTTGTCTTCGTTTACCCTCATATTTTGCAAGCGATCTATTTCTATAAAATAAGGAATCTTATTTTTAGCATAGAAAGCATCGGGAATAATTTGTTTTTCTTCACCTTGATAGCTAAATTTTAATGATTGTTCTACCCGCCAATTCGGAAAATCAAGCCACATCCAAGCTTCGTTCCTTAGTAAAACGTGTTCCAAATGATGCTTTTTCTTTCGTTCTTTTGCATCTAACCCTAATAAAGCCAAGCCTTTCTTATTTAAATAATACACAAATTCTCGATTATATGTTGAAACGTGTACATACTTCCTTATATCCTTTAATATTCGATTAGCATTTCGTATACTTCCTAAGCTGTGAATTGCCTGTAGCTGTCGCCTTGTTGCAAATTCAAGTTTATTCAAACTCGATAAAATTTCGATGTGCCTTGCTTTCTGTTTCAACTTTTGATGTCTTTGCTTTAACACATTTCATCACCTCATATTTTTGCAATAAGCTCCACATACTCTTATCGCTTAAATACGGCACTTGTAGTTCATAAATACGATCTGTTTTAAATAAAGCTCTCCCAGCAATGGAAGGGAGTTCCTCCAATCCAGTTTCATCAATTGCCACTTGTGAAGCTACTGCGGTAGGTAGGCGAAATCCTATCTTACAATCTGCATTTTGCTTAATTTGACGTGGTAATGTGTCACTGGTTGGATATTGCGTACAAAACACTAATCTAAACCCTAAAGCCCCACCAACACGAGCAATTTCACTCAATAGATTCTGACACATATAAAGCATATCCTTTTGTTTTTTTGGCATTCCTTGCGACGGTGCTAAATTTGCCCCTTCATCTACAATTATAAAAAAACGATCTCTTATTGATGTATCAACTATATTTGTAAGATAAGATTGTTTCATGAGCTCTACTTGTTTTAACATCATTTCATGTATAGAAAATAGCATTTCAAGTGCTTCTGCTGGATTCTCTGCGACTTGCTTCACCTGCTCTAAATTTCGATACCTTCCAAATTCTAATCCTGCTTTTAAATCAATTATAAAAAAATGAACATTTTGGGTTTGCTGTAGAATCAAATTTGTCACAAGATTTTTTATTAAAACCGTTTTTCCATATCGTGTCATTCCTGCAATGGTCATATGAGGGACTTTATCAAAATCATGATACATACTTTCATCTAAGGTTTTACCAATCAAAACGCTCCAAGAACGGGGCTTCAAATTCATTTCATTCCAATCCCAATTCTTCGGTATATCTTGTTCAAATGCTTGAATACGTAACCAAGGAGATTCATACGTAACTTTAATAGGCTTATTTATCCCCTCTGCAATAACTTCATCCAGTTTTTTTATAAGTTGGCTAGGTATCCCGATAGGTAGCTTATACAAATACACCGTACTATTTTCACTAACTTCTTGTTTTATAAATCTTGGATATTCTAGACTATTATCTTTATGTTTTACACAAATATTTGCTATTTCGAAGAACCTTGAAATTTTTTTCTTGTCACTCATTTTGAATTTTTTACTAAATAATGCGCTCGCTAATAAAACCGTTGGAATTGTAAGAAGTTCAAACAATCTCCTGTACCTCCTTAGAGGTAGTTAAAGCCAATTAGTAGACGATTAATAGCTTGTAAATCGGTAGTATATCAATAGGCTTCAACTTCCAGATAAAATTCTAGGGTAGAAATATATCTAGTATATCAATTAGCACATACCACACCGAGCCAATAACCAAGCATTTGAGGCTTGCAACGAGTAACCATCTTGGAACATGAAATCCCTTTTTCTCTAATAACTTAATAGCTATTCCTACAGCTCCCGTTACTCCATACACAACAGCAAGTTCACCAAAAATGGTCATGTATTAAAACTCCTTTCTTTGAATTTTCATCTCGCCTACAGGATTTACGTATAGATCATAGTCCGTAAACATATCTCGCCATTTTAATAGGTGCTGGTCTTCTCCAAGGTCTGCTGCTAACTCCCTACTTAGCCAATAATAGCCTTTATACATACCTTGGTTATAAACTTCATGACGTATCATGTGATTTTGAATAGCTTCTAAATCTGTAGTTGAACGGGTTTGTTGATAAAGACCTCTTAAATGATTTGAGGAATACAAATAAGGCGTATCGTACAAATAACTGTATCTACTCATGTTATCACCTCGAAATTAGGCTTTTGACTTAACACGATTATTAAGTCTTTAACATAATATGAAAATGACGTGCTTTTTGAAATTTGTCCCATAAAATTAATTATAAAAAAGAAAAAACTCACCCTTTTGTGAGTGAGTTTAACTTTTAATTAATATGATAAATTTCAAATTTCTATAGTTTCCTTACAGATTTTTGCAATATATTTTAAAAAGTCGATTATGGGGTATTTCACTAAAGATTGATGCTG
Organism: Bacillus cereus group sp. N6; assembly: GCF_016483705.1. Taxonomy (NCBI): domain Bacteria; kingdom Bacillati; phylum Bacillota; class Bacilli; order Caryophanales; family Bacillaceae; genus Bacillus; species Bacillus cereus group sp. N6. Next base: position 10,086 of record NZ_JAEHBI010000058.1, on the reverse strand, counting down.
TGTAAAGCATATTCCCTCTTTTTTCATCAATATTATAAGGTGCTCTATATTGATTTCTTTTCGTTTAATTTTATTATAATTTTTGAATGCAATATGTCTCCATGCATAAGAAGAACACTGAAAGTAGCTATCACCATTTATACAGTGATTAAAAATTTTTTCAATCTTTTCTTTTCGCCTTTTCTCTTTTATGTGTTTTTCAAATGATTGCATATGCACCTCGCCACCTTTTGTTATAATTATTTAAAACCAATTACAACAATCTATACTTGTAATTAAATAAATTAATTTTTCGGCTCTCCGAACCATTTAACCATTGCTTCTCTTGTAATAATCCATTCTTTACGCTTTCCATGCGGAGGTAGAAAAAATTTAATTAACCCTCGTTCAATCATTATTTGTAGATCATCTGCTTGCTTTGAATTCAGCATAGAGGGACTATACTTATTCTTTAAAGTATCCCTTGTAATTCCCCATTTATAGGCTGCTTCTGCTGGTGTCATGTATTTTTCAATTTCATTCATTGTAACTACTCCTTTGGTTTATTAAATAAGAACAGGGAACAAGTACCCATTTACTTTTAAAATTTAAATTTATTTTCTAAAATTGCTAATTTGATAAGCTTTATTTTTATTTCCCTACTTAATGTAAGCCATTCTGGTGTATTGATTTTCATTTATATCTCTCCTTTAATTATGTTATAATAGGAGAAGGGAATGGATCAGATTCCCTTCTAGTCATTCGTTTTATCGGCGGATGGCTTTTTCATTTTTAAAGCATCTATTTGCAACTCCTTTAAAAATATCATCTATAGATAAACCTCTTTCTAACACACCTTCTAAGTGTTCATAGGACATTTTACAAATTGTTTTTAATGCTATTAATTTGAATTTTTGTTCCGGTGTAAACTTATCAAATTCTTTTTCCGCTTTCTTTTCATTAAAATCAATTACTTCCGCAAGTGGTTTTATCTCTTCCAGTTCCTCTTGTATTTCAATTAAAGGAGCCTTATTTAAACCTTTCATATCTTCTTCAGCCTGTATCATTTTCCTTTGATATGTCCAGTCATTTATATTTAAATCCTCAAACATTTCTTTTGCATGCTCCTGAATTGTTTGTTTATATTCTGATGATAATGAGCGATTTGCAAATATATAATCAGCACCATTATATATCTTCCCTTTATATTCATAACCAGTTGTTACTTTCATATCTTGCATGCTGTCAAAAGAGCAAGAATTAAACTTTTCGGTCACTCTTTCAACCTCTTCTTGCATCGGTCCATCTTGCCAATTAACATCTACTGAAGAACCCCCACTATAACTACTTGATCGTACTGAAAACTTAACTTCTGGAAATGCTTTTTTTAACTCCTTTCTAATTTTTTTTGCTGTTTCAGTTGCTCTTTCAATAATTTTTTCCATCATTTCATTTCCCCTTTCGCTATTAGTTATCCTTACAAGTCTATTATCTCATAAATCTAACATCCTTACAAGTCTATTTTGTATTTTTCAGACAATTATTCCGATTAATTTTTCATTATTTTTAACTATTAGCTACCGTCATTATAATAAATTTTTCTCCTATTTCCGTTGAATCAAAATGCTTAAAAAAACAGCGGTGACCACTTATAAAAAGAGGTGGACTACATATAGTGCATGTCAACGGTAAATGTCTGACTGAAACGAAGTGAAAGGAATTTAAGGAGTTGATATGGTACATATCCCAAAACCCTCTTGTTGCCCCAAAAGGTTCACACCTTTTGGGCTGCCTACCGGCGAGGGAGCCCCCTTTAGAAAAGGGGGTTGGGGGAATTGATCGGTTTCATCTTTTGAATATGAATACTTAAATATGGATTGAACGCCAAATAAAAAAAGAATTCTTTTAAAAGAATTCTTTTTTCTATTTCATTTACCAAGCATCACCATGTGAATATTGTATGATATCCTTTGAAGAAGAATTAGTAACCTTTTGAGCGCCTTGTGTTTCAAGTGACGAATTGTTTAATCCACCCAATAAAATTATTGTGAGTGCAACAGTTCCGAACAATAGTCTTTTCATTTCAAAGCTCCTTTCTTAAATGCTTCTTCTCTTTCTTTATGAGCTAGGTAAAAATATTCACCAGCTTTTACACTATTACCACTCTCATAAAATTGAACAGCTAGTGTATTTGAATATTCTAGAACATATTCCCACAAACCTTCTTCCTCGAAAAAGCTAAAACGTTCTACAATAATCTTTTCTAATTCTTCGGCTGTTACTTTTTGATTTATTGCTTTTAAGATTATAAAGTGATGTTGATATTCTTCTTGATCTAATTGCTTACAAACATTCATCCCTTTTTCAATTAAATCTGATGCAATCCTTGTTTCACCTAATTTAGAGTATTCTCTAGCTTCTAGGAAAATTGCTCTAAAATGATTTGGAATTCCTTTTGATACTTCAGATAAATAACGAATTGCCAATTTAGAAAGATTTTGTTCCGCATACATAAGCCCTAAATTATGCCGAATCCTTAAAATGAAACTTTCTTCATTTTTCATATTTCGTTTTTGTAGGATATTCATTGCGGATGTAAAATGCATTTCAGCATGTTCAAATTGTTTTATTTGTAAACAAACAAGTCCTAATACATTATAACAACTAGCTATTTTAAATTCGTGTCCAAAGTGTTTAGAGAATATATCCTTTGCTTTAGGTGCACATTCAATAACCGAAAGGGGTTGATGAATATAATAACAAAATAGTGAATACTTAGAATAAAATTCTGCCCCTTCTAATTCATCAGGAGCATATTTTAAAAGGATTTCAGCTTTCTCATAAAGTCCTTTAGCTTTTTTATAATTTCCAAGTGAAGTTTCATGAGAAGCTCTAAAAAAGTAATAATAATACTCCATTAAGCTGTCTTTAGGAATATCAAAAGATTGAATCTCATTCATATCTACAGAAATTGTCTTATCAATCTCTGTATATCTGTATCTTAAAAGTGAATAGTACAGTATTAAATTTTGATCTTCTATATTTTTAATTTTAACTTCAAGTTCTTTTTCTAGTTCTTTTGTTCTTTCAACATTTTGCATGCGCATTTCACGATACCACTCATCAAGAAGTGACTTTACATGCTCTTTTGTAATCACTTGTACATTCATATACCCCTTCTCCTTTTTCTGTAAATTACTAACATAATAACAAAAATAACGCTGTAATACATTCAATATTCAAAATATTTAACCGAAAAAATATTTCTCAATAAAATAACCTTACTAATTAAGCAAGGTTATTTACTATGTTATATTGTTATGATCTCATTTTGAAAAAGTTATTTAACTTGTAATCACTTCAAGTTCTTTCTTCTTTTTCTCTAATTCATTTTGTGAATTTAGTTGTATTCTAAAGAATTCTTTTTGTACTTCGCTTGTAAAATCTGCATCAATTATTGAATCCTTTAAAGAGAAAACTTCACGCTCTTTATTACAAAAACGAAGAGTAAAAGTTTTTCTTATCTTCTCCAAATAGCTAATCGTATGTAACTCTAGGGTGATATATTCAACACTTGAATATGGTAAAAGTGTTACTTTATCGTAATCATCATTATCACGACTTGTTGTAGTCCTTCTTTCATGGATTTCAATTTGGTTGGAAAACCAAATAGTATACCTTTTCAGTCTAAAAAGTTCATTATGGTTATTATAATCTTTACCAATAATATGAAATCCTTTAGATTTTTCGCTTCCTACCCATTCCAATTCAACAGCCTTCGTTGAAACACTCATCGAATTAGCTCCCTTCACTTCACAAATTATATTTTCCCGTTTGTAATAGCTCTATGGTGCTTTTTAGCTCTCGATTACTTGATGTCACATATAGTCTTGTTGTATCCAAATCATCATGTCCAGCTAAATCTGCTACTTGTGTTAAAGTAGCACCACGCTCTAATAAATCATGACAAAATGTGTGTCTAAGCGTATGAGGTGTTAATTCATTTAATCCTGTGTTTTTTCTAATTGTTTCAAATAAATTATTGATTCCTGAAATGCTTAACTTCCCGCCTTTTTGTGATGTGAAAAGATAGTCTGTTTCTACATCATTTTTTTCATTTCTGACAGCTATCCATTTAGATATTAAAGCTTGTAAATCAGTAATTAAAGGGATACTTCTTGCTTTTCCGCCTTTTCCATTACGAACAAAAATGTATCCTTTTTCAATGTCATCTAATTTAAGCGCAACCACTTCGCTTCTTCTTAATCCAGCCAATAGCATTACATTTACAATTGCTAAATTTCTATAATACCTCCATTCGTTTTTGTGAAGGCTTTTTTCATCTTCTATAAAATTCAATAATCGGTTCTTTTCGATACGATCTAACCACTTAGGCTCTGGTTTATTTTGTACCTTTATTTGCTTTATTTTTGATGCTGGATTGTTTGAAATCAGTTTAATATCTTCTAAAAAGAAAAAAAACGAGCGGATAGCTTCAATTTTACTATTTACTGTACTAATTTTCAGCCTATTTCCGCCCTTTGTTTTTGCATTATTTATCAAGAATGATTTCCAATCTTGAATTTCCAACGTACTTACAATACTAGGATTCTCTTTTATAGATTTTCCTGTTGTCTCTTCAAACCAAATAGAAAAGTCTTTTAAATCACCTGTATATTTTTTTATAGTGTTTTCACTTTTATCTTGTTGTTTTAACCACTGAATGTACTGTTCCATAAAATCACCGTTAACTTTCACATAAATTCGCTTGATACTATTGTTTTTAATTGAAATGGTCATGCATTAATAAATAAACAAGGTCATGAATATACTCTCTAAAATCTGTAGATATATTCATTGCTAAAAGAAGACATATCCAAAAGGCAATTACAAAAAACTTCCCGAAATTCCTCATCGTAAACATTGAGGGATTTTTTGTTTGTTTCTCATTCATTAAAAACACCTTCTTTTTTAGTTTAACTTTGCTGTTTCTCTCGATAAACAACTGGTTTATCTTCATGAACTTTTACATGTTGATTGACCTGTCTTGAATGAGTTAACAATAAAATTAAACGAGAACAAAAACCAAATGCTGATAAAAATAGAAGGATAGAAACAAATACACCTAATGTTATTATCCCAAGTGTTGATGTGAATTTTATAACTTGAGTTAAATTACTAAAGCCCATAATAATATATACCAAGCAATACATAAGAGCTACAAATGGTAATACAAATACAGTTAACTTAAAAGCAGATTTTAGTAATTCAGAAGAAAATACATCCATCCTTAATTCTTTTAATGCACAGATAAGATTTTTGTACATACTATAATTTTTTTTCATTATAAGATTTTTACACCTGCACTTTCATATCTGTAAATTTAATTTGTCTAAATAAAATACCTTTGGATTGCAACACTATTTTCATCTTGTCTAATGCTTCAATAATGTATTTTGCATTATCTTGTCTAATGGATTCTTTTCCTAATGCTTTCAGTAAATAACTATCTTCAGCAACACTATAACACCAGCCAAACATATCTTTTAATTCTTCTTTATAATTATCCCAACACACAATATCAACGAATCTTGGCATATACTCATCTTCTCGTATCAACTCTATATAAGATTCTATCCAAAGAAATGCCCTATAGCCATCTCCTGAGTAATGTAAATTACAAGAAGAGAAATCTGTACTTCCGAAGTGGTTATTATTAACGTAAAATCTTTTATATTCTTTATATAAATCGTGTACAAACAAAACTATTCCTGCACTAGGTGAAAGAGATACACTTAAATTAAATTTCCAATGATCTAAAATTGATTCCTTAGAATTATTTTTCATATAGCTATTCCCTCACTTTTAATTATTTTCTTGTTTTATATCTTCATCTGTATATCCAAAGTGATGCTTAAGTACATATTCTTCGCCATAATTCAAACGATCACTTTCAATTTGTGCATTTAACATATCATTGTGTTGTTCCGCTATTTCCTCGGTTTGTCTAAGTAATCCCTTTACTTCTTTATCTAAATTTTCTCTGCTCACTTTTTGGAAACCGTGCTTTCCTTGGCAAAATTCACAAACACAATAAAATGTAAACGGTTCTCCATTTGGGATATAAACTAACCATTCTTCCAGAACATCATAATCAGGGGTGAAATCTCTATTCTGACAAAAGTTACAAATGGGTATACCTGCTGTATTCATCCAAGCTTCGCCTATCCAATACGGTTCTTCTCCATCTTTTTCAAATTTAAAAGATTCCCAAAAAAACACACCTGTAAAATTAAAATTTGTATCACTGCAATTTTCACAGCTATCAGGTTCTTTGTTCGGTGGATACATATTTTTTTCTTCTCCACAATCTACACAAACATATCCAGCATACATCTTTATTTCAGGTGAGTATTTAAGCATTTTATTTATTCCTCCTAAAAAATACTTTTGAGTTTTACTACATAACGCCTTGGTATGATTCATTTTTAAATTTTCTTATCCTCAATTCTTACTTTTCCTTTTGATTGGCTGAATACTGTCTATAAATCTTGAAAACAAAAACTAATATTAAAATACAAATGGGAAATATCAGATAAAATTCTGTTGGAATCCAATCAATCTTTGGAACTGTTATTAACGGTTGCATAACTACCTCCAGTATCTTGTTTATTTTTGAATAGTCAGAAAAATTATTTTAAAAATAAAATGATTGGTTTATCTAATTACTTGATTATTAGTCTTCATCTTTTACCGTATTATGTTCTGTTTTCTTGATTTAATTTTACTGCATTATGTTCTGTTTTTCAAGTGATTTTTATCATATAACAGAACATAATTCATATTATGTTCTGTTTTCTTGATATAAAATAGTTGAATATTAATATTCAATAGTAATAACTCTGCTGAATCTTCCTTTTTTCCGTTAAAGCTTACAGGACACCCAATGTTGAATGTTTTTGATTTCGAATGCTACAACACTATAAATGCACTTAAAACCTCTTAAAACAAAATCTGAAAGTCCGTTTTTAAATAAGTTACAAAAAAAACGCTTACCTCTTGGTAAGCATTTTTTTAATAGGGTAAATTATCTTAATTCCATTTTATCACAATTTTACTTTTTTTTGTAGAATGAATACTTTCCATTCTCGTAATCATATACCATTTGTTTAATCATATACACCGTAAATATTGGGATCACAATGATAAATATAGGAATTAGTATTAATTGTGCAATCAATACATCATCTAACCATTGTTTTGTGATATATATTACAACAGCACTTAAAAGTAATAACCTTAAACCGTATTCGTCATATTTTCCCTTTTCGAGCTTCTCTTGCTGAAATTTATATTTCTTAAATAATACGACTGTCACAATACCGATGATTAGCCAAATGCTAATACTTATCACTTTTTAGTCTCCTTTACTTATTAATTCATTATAATTCTCTCCTTTATTATATGAATTTTGCATTTGAATTATATTTTTCATTACCTCGTATAGCCTTTATCATTCAGTTCTTGCTGTATTTTGATATCGTCTATTATCCATCTATCTTTATTACTATCATAAATCAACTGTAAATCTAATAAAATTTGTGTTTTGCTGGTAATACCATTTACAGTCATGTCATACCAAACCCTTGCAAATACATTTGATTTCATATCATCTACAGGTGTGTAATAAATTTGAGCTTTATCTAACTTAGAAATAATGGTTTTATCAGTTTCTGTCTTGGATACATTATCAGGATTTTCTCCCGCTGGCGAAACCATTTTTCTTGCATTCTCTGTAACAAATGGTTTTATTTTAGTCCATCCACGCTCTGCCTTTGATGTATCATAAGTAAAAAATGCTTGTAAAAATTCTTCTGTATCAAACTTTACTTTTTCCTCTCTTTTATCCCCTGTTGCCTTCACTTTTGCTTTTAACATGCTGTTTTCTTTCTTTATTTCTCGATTTTCGTTAACCATCTTTTTGTTTTTTTCTACATATTCGCTCTGCTTTTTATAAGAGAAAAAACTAAAAATTGATAATCCCATTACAATTATTATTAATACAGTTATAACTGCAACATCCTTTTTCAAGAAACAACCCCCTTTTATTATAATCTCCCAAACCCTGCTATATGTTGCTGCCAATACGGTAAATTTAAATCCGCATAGTCAAGTGGATCACCAGCATGATACATTCTCATATTCCCCTGATAGATGCCTACATGTGTAATGTATGTTCCTGAATTATACGTCCCGTGGAAAAAGACTAAATCTCCGGGCTTTGCTTCTGCTGCTGAAACACGTTTTGTTTGATTCCATTGCATTTGTGCGGTTCGATCTAATTGCACACCTGCCGTTCGAAATGTCCATTGAGTTAATCCACTGCAATCAAAACTTGTATTTGGACTTGCTCCGCCAAATACATATTTATAACCTTTATATTTTAAAGCTTCAGTCATTACCTTTTGGAAAAATTCATCACCACCAACAGGTGCACCACCTCCTGCTTGGTAATGCTTTAAAACCTTCTCAACATAGGTGTAATCGCCATAACAAAAGGGGGTTCTGAAGCCACAATTAGTACGTCCATTTGCCATCATTAGAGCGAAACTTTTTGCAAGTTCTAGTGTATATTCTCCACCATTTTTATTTATATAATTTAAAAATCCAGGACCGAAATTATAAGTTTGTAAAGCTAGTTTAATTCTATTGATATCACTAGGGCTCTGAACCCCTGCAATTTGAATAGAATGTTTAAATTCCTGAACACCACACCAAATACTATAATCTGGATCGCTTATTCCATTCTGGACTTTTGGGTACTTCGTGTTAAAAGCCCCCTCGGCTGATTGCATAACGTCTAATAATTTTCCTCCGCTTTCTTGTTGAATAAGTGCTAACATGAGTGGAACATACCCTTCAACACCAAATTCTTGTGCGTATTTTCTAACCATCGGTTCCCATTTAAGTACATCAGGGTCTACACTTGCTGTTCCTATTCCTCCTTGTGGAAGCGTAATATCCATTCCCCCTTTATTTTGGAATGGTACAAAACTACCGACTGTTAAAAGTAAGGTGATTGGAATTCCTATCAAAAGAAATGGGAGTAACTTTTTAAGAATACTCCCGACAGGATTTAATTTTGCTAATGCCTCCTTCATTATTTTTTATCTCCCCTTTTTTTTGTAGAATTGTTCGTTGGCGATACAGAATTCATATTATTTTTTTCATTTCTTGACAAAATAGATGGGCGAGATGTTACTAAATCTGTTGCTTGATTTTTCTTTTGATTATTAACCTTCATTCCGCCTACAGTATTTATCTGTTGTGGTTGAGCTGCTATTGTTCTATTTACAACCGTTGGCTTTTGCACTCTTACATCGTTCATACGTGGTGTATTTACTATCTTTCCTGCTGATCTTGATACTTGTGTTATTGCTGGTTTTTCTCCCGTTGTACTTATACGTGATGCTGCTCTTGTTGCTACATTATTTCTTCCTGTTGGTCTTGATGCTTGCTGTGTAACTGTTGGTCTTGCTCCCGTTGTACTTATACGTGATGCTGCTCTTGTTTCTGCATTATTTCTTCCTGTTGGTCTTGATGTTTGCTGTGTAACCGCTGGTCTTGCTCCTGTTGTGTTTGCACGTGATGCTGCCACCGTTCTTCCTGTTGGTCTTGATGCTTGCTGTGTAACCGCTGGTCTTGCTCCCGTTGTGTTTGCACGTGATGCTGCTCTTGTTGCTGCATTATTTCTTCCCATCGGTACCATTCTTGAATTATTAGTATTTGGTAGACCTTTTTCACCGTTCATTGCTGCTATTTGAGATGTAACTCTTGTTGCTGTATTTTCTCTTTTATTTGGCATCATTCGAGATGAATTCCCCTGTGACTGACCTGCTGAATTCATTCTTGTTGCTGCCCTTGTTGCTGCATTATTTCTTCCCGACATTATGCGTGATGTAGCTGCTCCTGCTACACTACCAACTACCGCACCTTGCGCTATTCTTGATGTGCTACCTACTGCCGATACACCTTGCTGTGCTATTCGGGATGGATTCCCTCCCTCTACTGCACCCTGTGCCATTCTCGATGTACTACCTACCGCCG
>NZ_JAEHBI010000057.1:0-28327 GCF_016483705.1 Bacillus cereus group sp. N6 | reverse complement strand
GTATTTTTTTTCATGTTTTCAAATCGGAAACATGTATTTGGCCTGCTTTTTTGTCTGAAAAAGCTGAGTAGTTACCAATATTCAAAACAAACATCCTAATTTAATTCGCAAATTGTTGGACTTAGAGCAGGTTCTTCGCAAAGATACAAATATACCACCTTTTGTTTGGAAGAACTCTAATTACAATGGTGTAGAGGCTATTGTTAATGCACTTATTTATCATTGGAATTACTTTAGTGATACCGGAGGTCCTCTGATGAAAGCTATGCAATTGGCCGCAGTTAAAAAGTTTGATCTACCGTATGCAGATTTAAAAAGATGGGGGAAAGACAAACTTGATAATTATGAATCGTATATTGATGTCATCGGAGTTATTTTAGAAGAAATGAAAAATGAAACATATAAATTCTTAGCGAGTAAAGGAATAAAAGAGCTACCTGTATTTCGTGGAATAAAGTTACCTGAGAAAATAAATACAGATAAAAACAATATTGGTTCTCATCAATTGGCTCCGCTATCCTCTTTTACTATCTCAAAAAAAATAGCTGATAGCTTTTCTGTTCCTCATCAACTCGGGCTATATCCCTATGTCTTAATAGAATATGTACCTATTAATCAGATTTTAAGTTTAGGTCCAACAGGACTTGGTACCTTTTTTCTTTACGAGGCTGTTGTTATAGGTGGAAATAATCCTGATAATAAATTTTTTATCTTGCCAGAAAAATTGAGTTCCGATGAAAAAAAGAAAGAAAAGCAGCTTAAAAAGAAGGTAAATACCACAGCTAAAGCAGTAGGTATTTACCTTCAATTATTTCTGAATCTCTTATTTCAACTCTTCAAAGGACGCGCAAATTTTTATATGAGTTTCATCTTTCAGATGACCAAAAAATGATTCTCGTGGGACGTTATCCCAACAGTTTCCTCTTCTTGACATGGATTATTTAGCTTTTTGACTAGCTTTTGATAGGTATGACTTGTGTAGTGGGCTCTTTGATTCGAATGGAGATAAACACCTTCGGTCAATCGATCCTTTTTAGTTTATGGAAGGTGGTTGTTACGAGCTCTAATGTTATCTGTAAGAAGTATTTTCCCCGGGGTATTTTGTTTAAATTCTCGATTTAATTGATTCGGTACTATTTGATGTTCTTTTGTAGCTTTTAGCATTCTTTTATAAGGATACACTTTAAATTGTAAACAACTTGAAACTGCCCCGCCAATGTTATCTTTATTTGACGATTCCCTGAGCGTTACTTCAGGTTGTTCCATCCCCCTAGATTTCCAAAGCTTGGATATTCGTTCTTTTGGTACAGCTACTATTATTTTACACAGGAACCGAATGTTTTGGTTTTCGCACGCTTGAGGAAAGAAAAGTTTTCTGATAAATTCGCTAAAATGCATTTAGTAACAGGATTTTTATCAGGTTCAATCAACAAATATTATGTGAAAATTCCTTTTTTAGAGGTTATAAATAGTACATGTGCACATATCTTAGAATATATAAGAACTATATTCATTGATACTCTTCCTTCTAAAGAGGCAAGCCGACTATTGTTAGTGGATTCTTACTACTAACGGTGAAGTTCATTTCTAGTATCGCTGACGTGAAAGATTGCAGTGTGCCATCATCACTTTTACGAAAAGTTGTATAGGTTCATAAGATACCCATTACCGTACAGAGTATTTGTGTTCTAGTACTATTCTTGCTGGCACATATCCTTTTACTGATAACATGGATGAGGCTATTGAACTCTCCATGATATTTTGTTTTCAAGGAACACATTGGCGTTTGAAAGAATAGTACTTGTCTATCTTTTAGGTATCCCAAAAACACAACTATTTATGAAAAACAATCCATTTCGTTCATACTAAAGTCCGTTATGGGTTTGCTGGCATCGTAGAATCTGCAAGGTTTTTACTACTGTAAATTTATAATTAATAAAAAGAAAGGGAAAAAATAATGAAAAAAAATAATGGATTATCATTAGAACGAACTATTAATCAATCAAATGAAATTTATAAACAAAAAAGTCGTGCATTAATTACTAAGCGTTCCACACCTATACAAGTGTTAAAAAGTAAAGGGAAACAAATCATATCAGGATTATATGCAAAAAAGAGCACTGTGGATTATGAAGGAATATATAATGGCTACGCTGTGGCATTTGAGGCAAAATCGACGATAAATTCAAGTAGTTTTCCGTTGAAAAATATTTATGAGCACCAAATTTCATATTTAGAGCAAGCTGAAAAAATGGGAGCATTGTGCTTTTTTTTATTAGAGTTTCGTACATTAAATATAGTCTATTTAATGCCTTTCAAAGTGGTGCATGGATATATAAAAAGAGCTCAACAAGGATATAGAAAATCTATACCACTAAATGAATTTAATCTATATGGATATAAAGTATGTAATCAAAAAGAGATTCCATTGGATTATTTACCATATATAGATGAATTGATTAATAATAAAAAATATTCATAAAATAAATATTGGAAGATACGTGTAGTATAAATTTTTTTTAAATGTTTTTTGGTTTTTTAGACCTAAAAAATTTTTTTTGGTTTTTTAGTTGGTGTAATATTATTTTTAAATTAGAAAAGACATAATTTTGTAGAATATGGCATACATATACATTGCAACCTGTATGCATCATTGTATGGATTATGATACAGGTTGCAGAGGGACTTGCATCTATATTGATTAAATATGTCCTTTCTAAAGAGAAAATTGTATTTGAATAGGTATTAAATTTTTATTTTCTAATATATTGTCTTTTATATTTATAAATTGTGTTAACTTTAGTTGCTCAGGTTTTGATGTAAAGTTTGAAAAAAATAAATCCGTTCATGAAATATCTATATCTTCAATAAATTGCAAATGACCACTGCGATTCCTTTCCATATACGTGAAGCATGGCGAAGATTTTGAAATCCTCAGGATTTAATAAAACATCATTTGATCTGTCTATTATCTTGTTCGATGAGGTTATTTAGATACGTAACGATGCAATGTTTTGTATGCGCTTAAAAAACCATTATGTTTCAGTGTTTTGAACGTACAAAGTAAGGCAGGAGCCTTGTCTGTTGTGAGAACTGTTGGTTCTCCAAAAGCTTTCACTAACCTTTTCATAAACATAAAGATAGCTTGATAATCTCGCTTTTTACAAAGTTGAATATCCAATGTGTGACCTTCCTTCTCAATCGCACAATAAAGATAACGCCACTCTCCTTTTAATTTAATATAGGTTTCATCTACATGCCATATGAAATGTGCTGATTTATTTTTTTTTTTCCAAATTTGATAAATCAAATTTCCATATTCATGCATCATACATACTCCTCAAATCATTTTTCTTCCACTTAGAAAACCTTACAACAAAACCATTATTAGTATCTACTTTCATTATTATACCCAAAATTTATCTATTATAAGGCTGATTATATGAGAAGCGAACTTTAAATTTATAAAAATTAAAAAATAATGAATTAACGTAATCTACGAATAACATTAATACAGTATGTTCCAGATATAGATGTATTTTCTGTAAAAGGGGTCACTGTTACAATTTTAACAGCCGGTAATGTTTGAGTCTGTGAATTATCAGAATTTAATCCCTTATCCAAAATAATAATGCCTGAAGGAGTATTTGCTGTAACTAGAATGGGGGCAGAATTTGAATCTGCTTTAATTGTAATTGTTGTTAAATGAAACCCAGTAAAATCATTAAAAACATCGATTGGAAAATCTCCCTGAAAAATTCCACATATGTTTTCAGATACAAATTGAGAGGGTGGACAACATCCATTAGTATTTGTAGAATGACACATATAAATCACTTCCCATTATTAATAATATTTATAATATATAAGATGATAAATAATGCGAAATGATTGTACAAGTAACCTATAAATATATATTTTTATAAACCATATTGAATTTGTAAAGAATATTCTCCTACAGTAAATGGAGATTTTGCAAGTACAGCAAGAGACTTTAAAAAAACAACTGAAGTTGTATAAGTTGTATCCGGATCGATACATAACATTCGTTTTCCACAAGAATCCAAGATAATAACGGAAAATGAAGAAGCACTCTCACAAAAATTTTTAAAGCTGATAAAACCTATATTTTTATAAATAAAAGGATTATAAAATAAAATTTTAGTATGAGAATTAGAAGAAATAGGACCACAACAAGAATAAACAGTGTAATTTCTTTTTGAGGAACTCATTAGATAGTTATCCTTTCTGTAAACCTATTTTTGGATATAAGATAATACATACCAAAATGGTTTTACACGATATAAATAATTAAAATAAAATTTAGGAGATAGCCCTCTGTAAAGTACAGAGAGCTATCTTGATTAGTTGCTTAAAATATACATCCAACTCTTAGAAAATAATGAACGTGCACTAGGATTCTGGTGCAAATATAATGAGAACATGAAAAATAATAAGAAATCCCTAATGAAATCTAATTTTAAACAATAAAAATACAAAGGTTATGGATCAACAGTACCTGATTTTGAACAGACTTTTCCTTTTGAAAATTCTATTTTTGATAATATAAATTACTTCAATATTCATGATTGTTTCGGGTTATATCTGAAAATACTGATATTTCATCGTAAGTCGTACTAGTTTTGTGATAAAGCGATAATCTTGTTTCATTATTCAATATTTTTTTGTTTAATAGAAGGTTTTTTTAATGTACCTAAGTAAAAGGTGAAAACTTATGGAGTTCTTTTTGTTTTATTATATTTAATGCGCTGATTTTTTGTTTTAATAATTGCTTTGTAAATGTATATAATTTAAAATCTAATCTATTATCGAGATTAATTAATTGTATAAGATCATTGGGAATATCTTGTATTAAATCTGATTTTACGTAATGATTTAACTTTTGATATTTAATATCTTTCCAGTTGAATCTTTCTTTCATTAAAAATATAGATTCATTGTACATGTCAGTAATTCCAACTATAGTAAAATTATTAACAATATTATTTTTCGCAATGCTTAAATCTGGAATATCTGTACCAGATACACGTAAGGTTTGATAGTTGGGATAATATAATTTTTGTTTAATAAAGGTTTCAAAAGTCACATTAAAAGTCTTTATATTATAATAATTATTACGTTTATAATGATGGTATAGAGAAAATATATTTTCTACAGGATTTCTTATCATGGTAATATGAGTAATATTTTTGGGAGTATTTATTAATGATAGTAAAGGTTCCTGATCTATATGATTATATTTCATTCCATAGCTAAAGTGCCCACTGATACTTCTAGCTGTATGAATGTTTTGTAAAACCATATTTACAATTTTCTCTTTACTATTTAAAGTTGGTATAGATGGATCTGCATATATTTTTAATGAATTAGGACCATATTGTTTATCTAAAATATCCCTTAAGGTTGTACCACCAGTTTTTGCAATGTGTACAAAAATAATTAAGTCGCTAGTAGAATTCAATTTTCATCCCTTCTTATGGATAAATTTTTATAACCAATAAATAAAGTTTATATATAATATGTAATTGATTAATAAAATGTGCTTGAATGAAGATATTTTCGCAGCCTCTTTCGGTTTTGTATAGCTTTCAAGATGAATAAATCGGTTCTGGTGCAAATATCTTAAAAAGTGCTAGTTGCATAGGTTTTATTTTAAAACACTAAAAAATTTATTTTATCTTAGTATACGAGAAATCTGCAGACAAGTTAGGTATTAAAACGTAAATTCGACATATGGAAAATGCGAATGATAACTTGTTCATATGTCGCACAAATAAGATGGATTCTTGGCTACAATGATAAATAATTCGCTAATTATCTTGACACTTATCCACAAATTTTTCCCTTGTAAAAGGTCATCTTTATGATTCGATGTTCCTATGTTTCCTGTTATAATAAAAATACCCCAACAAATCCTATTACCAATTATGGTTATAGTGGATGTTTTATGACTTTTTATTTGCACAGTAATCGTCTTCCACAGATGATATAACTGTGCTTTTTTCACTTACCCCTTTAATGGTTCATCCATTGTTTTAGCCAATAAAAAATTAACCACGGAGTAGAAACATACAATAAGATTTATACCTGAGATAATTACACTGTTCTCCATACCCTAAAACAGCAAGAACACTCCCCTAAACTAGGCTTAATACATAATACGATTCAACCTACGTCTTCTAACAGAAACAACTTGCTGTACAGAAGTAATATGCTTTGGATTAATTAAAGTATCTTCAAAACGTATTAAACCATTCTTGAAATTTCCATCCGGTTCCATCACCTTTTCCAAAACATTTTCTAATTTCATTTTCAAGATATGTGTTTTTCCATTTGCAAGACTAATATGCGTTACAAATATCTTTTCCATTCCAATCTCTCCCTTTGAAATCATACAGTCCTCTTCGTGTTAAGATAAAAACAAGTCAACATAGTCCTTCCCCTACGAAAGTAATTATGTTGTGCAGTATCGATTCACACACTGCACAACCAGATTATATAAGTTGCCTGTTCTTTTTAATCTATAAAAAAAGAAGGATTAAATTGTATGTACGTTTCTTTATCTTTCTTCAATAATTCTTCCATATTTGAACGTATTACATATTCTTTTGAATACGGCATAAAACGTTGACCATACATTTTATAATACTCAAAACGCTTTACATCAATCCCTAGTTCCTCGTAACCTTTTAGACATTAATTATAAATACTATCGTTTATAGAACATAGCTGTAACACCTCAATTTTCTTTTGCCAATCTATATTCGTGATATCCATAGTTTCACCCTCCTACCCATTTTCCCATAAAAAAATCTCCTAATAATATACGGTTACTATATGTATATGTTGTTTTCGGTACTCAAAACCATTTTAAATTGTCAATCATAAAATAAAAAACACCTACATCGAGATATTCCATAAAGAATATACAGTATCACCAGTCTATGATACGATATATACAATTAAAATAAGCATTATTACGATTTTTGTTTTTGGTTTAAAAAACCTAATTATTAGCCATACTAAAAATGGATGGACAATCTACTACGATATGAACTAATTATATCCAAACCTCAACTTGATAAGTAATTACACGTATATCTATCTGTTATCCTCCAACATTTCTTTCAGAAGGTTGAAGAATGCACAGGATACCTTACACTTAAAATAACCTACCACATTTATATATTCTTTGCATCCTTCATCCCTTCACCTATATATACTTTCATGATTAAACAATGTAGCTTCCATGGACCCTCGTATGATTTCATCCCTTATTCTTTTGGTACAAATAGCTACAAATTTTATAAAAGTAACAATTTCAACTGAAATATTTTATTTTTTCTCTCTTTTCCTCTCTCGAATAAACCACAAATTTATTTTTGATTACTTTTACTATTTAAGACCTCCACGATTAAAGCCACAAGTCCTAAACCTAACGGTGTGACGGGTAGGTTTTCCTATCCAGCAAATTTGTAATGGTAATGAGAATATCAACATACCTAAGTCAAACATTAAAGAAGCGGATTTTGTTGCTCACTAGTTATCAAAACGCTTTGTTTCTTTAGACTTTAAAACTATGCAAGCTATATAACATGCCATGCATAGGACAAAATAGAAATAATTAGATGATTAATGATTTCCAGGCTGTGGAGAAAATTTTCTCCACAGCCTGTTTTTGTGTCTGAACCTCTTTTTATGTGTCAATACTGATAAAAAAGAGGAAAAGGAGAGGTTCTTATGATGGGTGCTTAAAAAATCATCGTGATGAGCGTGTATCTGTTTCAGTAGAAGAGTTGGTTCCACAGGATCACTTCCTTCGTGCGATTGAAGCGACAATTAGTTTTGATTTTATTTAGGAAAAGTTACGCCCCTATTACTGCGAAAATAATGGACGTCCGTCAATCCATCCTATCGTTTTATTTAAGATCATATTTATTGGATATTTTATGGTATTCGTTCTGAACGTCAATTAGAAAAAGAGATTAAAACGAGTATTGCCTACCGTTGGTTTTTAGGGTTTTCTCTATCAGATACAATTCCAGATTATTCTACAATCAGTTGGAATCTCCGTGCCCGTTTTGTTCATCCCCCTATTTTTGATGAAATGGTGGAAGGATATGCGCTGATGACAGATTCTACACATATGAAGGCGAATGCGAAGACATTTGTACATAAATACAAAAAAGAAAAGGAAAAAATTTATATAAATGAGCTAGAAGCTGAGGTAGTCGAAGATCGTGAGGCACATGAAAAAAAGAATGAAAACTTAGAAAGCAAATTAATACCCCCTACTAAAAAAACTCGTATAAGTACAACGGATCGCGAATGATATCGGCAATACAAATCGAATCCAGAAGATTACGCTGTTGATCCGCTACGTGAAGATTGTTTTTCAAAGAAGCAAAAAATCATCATACATCATATATGAGCGAAATGTAAAGATATTGCTAGAAAAAACAAGCTAACAGCTACAGGGAAAAAGCTGTATAAAGTACGCTTTTCAACTATAGAGAGAAGCTTTGCGGATGCTAAAGAACTACATGGCTATCGATATGCCCGGTTTCGAGGGCTGAAATCTGTCCAAATGCAGGCTCACCGTGGCTTGTCAAAACATGAAAAAATAGCCCTACATCTAACCAAAAAAGGGATAGTGAAGGATTATTTTTCTATTTTCTAATATTATCTTTCTATTTTGTATTAATATTAATGATATATTTTCATTTTATTGATATTCGTTTTTTTCATGTAAGTGAAGCATGGCGAAGACTTTGCAACAGAACCATATTATCCTTCATTCTTCAATGACTAATTGTATCTTTTTTAAGTATTTTTGTAAGCATTGTTTATAAAACAATAATAATTTCCTTTTACTTGTAGATATTTGATTTGAATATAACACTTCTAAATCGTTTACAACCTGAAGACTTAATTTTAGCCGTTGAAATAAATGATTAGGATGTTCTAAGAATTTATAAAGAGGACAATGAAATGTCATATGCATCCAATCATAGAAGGCATTTATTCTCATATCTATATTTTTTCCAAGATTAGATGGATGCATTCGTAGATAACTTAATGTATCAGCAATATAGACAAGGTTTCCGTTCGATAGGAGACTAAACCACGATGCCATATCTACAGCTGAAAAATATTGTGTACCACAAAATTGACCAAAAGGTTCAACTAAATCTCTTTTTCGAAATAGTACTGTAGTAGGTTCCCCAATCCAATTTCCATCTAATAAAATGGAATTACCTGCATCACTCCCGCTTACTATCGTATCAAAATCAAATCTTTTTTTTGTAAAAGTAAAATCTGGGATATTTTTTCCTTCTGCATCGATGGGTTGTCGATATGATGTAACCAATTTAATAATATTTGTATGATCTGATAAAAAGTATTTCATCATTCTTTCAATTTTATGATGATGAAATAAATCATCATCCATTAGATAATTTATATATTCGCCCGTTGCCCTTTGAAAAGCTAGTTGAAAATTTAACCTACCACCGATATTTGTTTGATTCTTATAATATTTTATTTTGCCTGGGAACTTTTCAATATATCGTAATGCTATTTTTTTTGTGTCATCGTTCGTACTATCATCACATATAATAATTTCTATACTAGGATATGTTTGCAAAACTGCACTTAATAATGCTTGTTTAAAATATATTGGGCGATTATATGTGGGAATTAATATACTAACTAGCGGCATTTTCATATAATTCTCCCTTTCTTTTTTTATGGATATATAACATATTGAACTATTTGCTACTTAATATTTTAACAGACTATTCAGGATGAGCATTCGTTGAATAAACTATACGGATAGGGCTCTGTTACGGATTTTTACAAGTGGGATTAAAATGGAAAAATTGATTCGAGAAATATGATGCATGAAATACATTAAAGGAAAATAGTTCAAGAAAGTTATTATTTTGGTAGCCGTTTTTCTTTAAGGTATCGTGATGTATTTGAACTCCTGAGAAAACGTGGAATTTCCGTGCATCTAATAACAATCATGTGTTGGGGGCGTGATTATAGTAATTTGATTTATCAAATGTGGAAAAAGAAAAATAAATCAGTGCATTCTGTATGGCATTTAGATGATACCCACATTAAAGTCAACGGAAAGTGACGTTATCTTGATTACACGATTGATTGAGAAGGGTACAACTTGGATATCCAACTTCGTAAAACGAGGGATGATCAAAACGCCTATATGTTATGGAAAGGTTAGTGAAAGCTTTTGGAGAACCAACAGTTCTCACAGACAAGTATCCTGCCTTACTTTGTGCGTTCATAATGAGTTTTATGTGCATACGAAATATTGGTACCGTTATGCACATAAATAACCTCATCGAACAAAATCATAGACAGATTAAATGACATTTTGTTAAATCCGCAGGATTTCAAAGCCTTCGCCATGCTTCACTTACATGTAAAGGAATCGATTCCTGCCATAGACAAACAAAAGAGAAGTCACATTCCAGACTTCTCTTTTTTGACGTACAAGGAAGTACAGTGGTTATTCGGATTTTTTCAAACTTTGCAATAAAACCAAGGATACTGTTTAAACGTAATAATATTGAAAATATTAAGAGACTATACCCTTAATCATGTTTCGAGAGAGGGGTGATTATTTTACTCCTTGTTTGTACATTTATATGTCGCAAATAACTTTTTAAGTAATAAAGAATAATAATTGTATTCTCCTTTTTTCTTTACGTTTAATGAAAATTGGTGAGGTATATTACTAAAAATCCGATGAATAATATCCAATGCTTTATCATACTCAGAATTATCTTTCAGGAAATTGTTTTTTCTACAGTGAAACAATAGATGTATTAAGTCTTGCATAGCATACAATTGCATATTACCATCTTTACCAATATTATGAGGATGTAAACGTAATTGACTAAGCGAATCTGGAATGTATAATAAATCTCCTTTAGATAGCAGAGTTAACCAGGCGGCAATATCTACTCCGGAACGGTATAATCTATCTGAAAAAACACCAAAGGGTAGAGATAAATCCTTTTTTCTAAATAATGGAATTGTGGGTACCCCAATCCAATTAAATTCAGAAACAATAGAACTCCCTGCCTTTACTCCATCCACATTAGTTATTTGATTAAACCTTCTTTTACTATAAATATTATCAGGAAGAAGTTCACCATGTTCATTAATTATAGAAAAATAGGAGGTGATTAATTTAATTTTTTGAGAGGAATCATTTAAAAAATATGGTAACATCGTTTTGATTTTATCAGGATGAAATATATCATCATCCATTAAAAAATTAATGTATTCTCCCGTAGAATATTGGTAACATTTTATAAAGTTTAAAACGCCACCAATATTTTGATGATTTCTATAATATTTTACATGTGGATATTGTTTAAGATAAGGTTGGATCAGATGATATGTTTCAAAATTAGTACTATCATCTACAACTATAATTTCAATATTGTGGTAAGTTTGTTCTATAGCACTTTTTAACGCTAATTGAAAATATTGAGCTCGATTATACGTAGGGATTAGTATACTTACAAGCGGATCCTCGGTATTCAATTTCTATCACCTCAAGGAACATATGGTTTAGATTAGCCATTCTTCTTGAAAAAATTTGTAAAACATACTATTATAACGATATCTTCCGAAAAACACCTCTTGTTTGTATACCTAGTTTATTAAAATACAAACAATATTGTGCCCCTTAGTACCTCAAAATATCATTTAAACATAATCATGATTTGATTAGATGTTACACGCTTTATTACACGATAGCCTTTCTTACTTCGCGTAGCAACGCCTTCTATATTTGGAAGACAATACTCACCAATTACACAAGTTCCATCATCTCTAACTCGAATTTGACCTAACAATCCTACAGCTATCCATTCAGATCGTTCAATCCTAGATACATATTTTTTCTCGGGATTCCATTTTGGATTCAATATAGCTTTTTTTTCACATTTCCCCGAATGATTTATATTCTCAAATTGAAGTCTCCCCCATTCATCGACAAGGTACTTTTCCTTCCATCTCATTTCAGCGCTATTTCCTAAAATGCTAGGTGTATCACTTGTTATCCCTAAAATATACTCATCTTGAGCTGTGGCCTTTCGTATAAATTCCCCATCAAGTGTAACAAAAAAGCCAGCATCAATTGCTTCTTTCTTTACTTCAAACATTTCAGCATAATTAATTCCACTAGATATATATGTTGTTCCATCAATATACATATTTCTTGTACTAGCCAACCATTTCGCACCAATTTCCTTATTATTAGGTGCTAAACCATTACCAATAAACCATGAATATGATTCTTGAGAATCTCCATATTTCCCTATTATATGGGATCCCGTAAATCCCGAAAAATTCCCAACTCCTTCTGCATGAGAGAAATCACCTCCTGCCACTGTGTGAGTCCCTTCCGCATGGGATGCTTTTCCTTGTGCTATTGTGTAAAATCCCTCTGCATGTGCGCTTTTCCCTTTAGCAACTGTAAAATAACCTTCTGCATGCGCACTTTCTCCATAAGCAGTCGTGAAATTTCCTTCCGCATGCGAAGCAACGCCCTCTGCTGTTGTATAAATTCCTTCTGTATGAGATGCGATTCCCTCCGCTGTTGTATAGACTCCTTCTGCATGTGCACTACCCCCTTGTAAATCATCATCAGGATTCCCCGTAGTAGTATAACTACCCTCCACATGCGAGTTTTTTCCGTAAGTTATTGAGTTCTTTCCTTCCGCATGGGATGCGATCCCTTTTGCTACCGTATTATTTCCCTCTGCATGAGATGCGATTCCTTTCGCTACTGTATTAGATCCCTCTGCATGAGATGCGATTCCTTCCGCTGTTGTATGAGTTCCTTCTGCATGCGCACTATCTCCTTGTAAATCATCATCAGGATTCCCCGTAGTAGTATAACTACCCTCCGCATGCGAGTTTTTCCCATAAGTTACTGTACTATTCCCTTCTGCATGTGAAGATTCTCCATTGGTTAAAGTATTAGCTCCCTCTACATGCGAATAATCCGCACTTGCTGTTGCATTAGCTCCTTCTGCATGCGAAGCAATTCCTTTCGCTACAGTATTAGCTCCTTCGACATGCGAATAATTTGCACGTGCTATTGCATTAATTCCTTCCGCATGTGAAGCGATTCCTTTTGCTACTGTATTAGATCCCTCCGCATGAGATGCGATTCCTTCCGCTGTTGCATGAATTCCTTCTGCATGCGCACTATCTCCTTGTAAATCATCATCAGGATTCCCCGTAGTAGTATAACTACCCTCCGCATGCGAATAACATCTAGGTTTCATTTGAACTAATAGACGAGAATATATACCCACATTAACACCTTCTTTCTTTATAAATTAATAAAACCCAATAATTGTATTCATTTACGCTGGGAAAAAATTAAAATTATACAAATTTGAATTTTTTATCCATAAAAACCTACTCTCTAAAAATTCAAGAGACTACCTTTTCTTATGATATTTATATTATTATGTATAAATATCATATATCACGTTTAATCCATTGTTTGTAATACATACAAATATTCTTTATACTCCTGAATTGTTTCTCTCTCTATCATGGTAAGTATATTTTGTTTTCTCAATAATAAATGATTTATCCATCCCAATATTTTTTGAATAAGATAATTTTCAGTATCTTTATTAATTATAAAACTATTTTGTTTGGTTAATTTAATTACATTAATCCAATCCGTTATGAGATCTACTTCTATTTTATACTTTTGATGATTCAAATTTTTGCGTTCAAAAGTCAATTCTTCTGCAATTAACACTAAAGATCCCTGTGTTACTAAAGTAAGCCATGATGCCATTGCTGTTTCTTTTATAAATTGATGTCCGGCAAAATATCCAAATGGTTGTATTAGATCTTGTTTTCGAAATAACGGTACTGATAATCCTCCAACATAATCTTTATTTTTTAAAATAAAATTACTACTCACGATGCTATCCCATTGCATATCTGTTTTATAAACTTCTCCTATACCATTACGAGGAGTAATTAAATCCCCATGCATATCTATAGAATCCGTGTATGACGTGACTAATTTCACAGGATTTTTTACGTCTTTTAGAAAATAGTCCATCATTTTTTCAATTTTTGTTGGATAAAACAAATCATCTTCCATCAAAAAATTAATATAGGTACCATTTGAAACCCTTAATAGTTCCTGCAATATATTTAATTTAGACATATATTTATTATCCCTGATATATGTTATCTTATTAGAATAAGGTAAAAAATCCTTTTCCAATAGAATTTGTATATTGTCAGTAGGAGAAGGATCTCTAATTATGATTTCAATATTTGTATATGTCTGAAGTAAAACACTGGTTAAAGCCAGTTCTAAATAAATATAATTTCCTACTGCAGGTATTAAGACACTTACTAGTGGTTTTCCCATAAATATACCCCTCACAAAATATAGTTTAGATAATCATTTTCAGCTTTTGGATAACTCTAACATGAACTCTCAGCTATAAAAAAATAACCATCACATGGCTCGTTTTAGAAATTTTATACTTGTTCTTACATTTCCATTATGAAGGAAATAAAAATATCATTTCTTTCTCTTCCGGAACACATTTCCCAATTCCTCCCAAAAAACACTTCCAAGAATAAATACTGCACAATTTTTAAAATGTAACTCCTCCGCTTCCTCACGGAGGCTTTTTTCATTTACTAGTCTGATATGTACTTTTTGTTTGAATACTAGATATATTATAAAAAGAGGTGATAGTTGTGTTGAAAAACAAGAAGTTCTAGCTGCGTATCAAGAAGAACTTGAAACCAT
The DNA here is from genome assembly GCF_016483705.1 of Bacillus cereus group sp. N6. Lineage (NCBI taxonomy): Bacteria > Bacillati > Bacillota > Bacilli > Caryophanales > Bacillaceae > Bacillus > Bacillus cereus group sp. N6. The sequence continues at coordinate 13,461 of NZ_JAEHBI010000057.1, read as the reverse complement.
TTGCAATTTAATTCATCATTTAGAACATCGTTCTAAAAAAATCTACAAATAGTCACAAACCAATTTCTGCAGATGGTTTGTGTAAACCTGTTACCAAAAAGTTTACGCAAATTGTCTTATCGTCAAACAGGTGGTCTTGGGCCATCAAGGACATATGATTACCTTTTCTCCTGCGTATTGTACTTGTTGCAACACTTCCTTGGAGTACGAACCTATAAAAAGATACCGTATTCGTCAAGTATATGATTTATCACCTATCCAAATAGAGGTGATGGAACATAAAGTAGAACAAAAAGAATTCCCACATTGCCATTCTATCTAAGAATCCATGTTTTCCTCGTTCTGTCCAATATGGACCGAACATAAAAGGCTTAATTCCTTATTTAACGTATTATCACTGCCTTTCTTTGAAACGAACAAAAGAATTCTTTCAAGATTGTTTTGGCCATTCCATCAGTGAAGGGACTTTGGTGAATAATGTAAACGCTTTTTCTTCCCACTTACAACCTTTCCTATAGAAAGCAAAGGAGAAGATTCTTCAGTCTCCTGTTGTTCAGTTAGATGAAACAGCTATACGTGTGGTTACTACATACTGCAAATACACCGGAGGTGACATTTCAACATATTCATCAAAAATACGGAAAAGAATCGATGGATGCGAATGAAATATTGCCTTCTTTTTCCGAAATTGCGATGCATGCTGGTTGGAAATCATATTATATGCATAAATTTCACAATTATTTCATACATTCCTTACCTTAAATCTTATATCCGTAATAATACTTCCCTATAAAATAGTAAAGAGTATTATCTCCTTTTTTAATGTATGACTGTATATGTCACCTTATTAAAAAATCTTTTCAAGTCATGCAAACTGCTAATCTATCCCCATGTAGAATAAAATATGCTCTGATATAATTATATTTAATTGAACAATTCGAGCTAAATTTGATGAGTTCAGAAATAAATTATTCAAATTTCCAAACAAAATACACATTTCATTCGCTAACGTCATTTTAAATTGTATACTTTTTAACACAATTGACGGATGATGCTAAAGATACATGAAAACACCATAAACCCTTCTGAAAGAATCGATTTAAAGACTCTCCACAAATCATTCGTTTATCTAATTCGGCACTGCCTATATTTGATACCTGCCGTATAATCGTTGTATGCGCTAAAAAACACACTCTTTTATTAATTCCTCCACTACAGTATAAAAGCTTAAGTTTGTATCATTACTTTCAACATCCTTTTATCCAAAACATATCTGTCCAATAATCCTTTTATTTTTTCATACTAACTAAGCACCTCTTTCAAAGTAGTCCCCTCTGAATTTCCAAAATCACTAAAATTATTTCTCATATTTTTAAATTGCTAATTTTTTTCGATATATTGAAGAAACTATTTCAAAAAGTTGAATAGAAATATACTGTAAAAGTATCGCCTTCACCAATAATATAAAAAACAAGAAAAAGTTCATATTCTAGATAATTACTTGTTCAAAAATAACCTTAAAAATTTTATTTTTCACTTAAAATGTATTACATTAAGTATCATTTTTATAAGCATAGTACTCTAAGTATAGTAAATTAATGTCTCCCACTTTATCATTTAAGAAATATACTTTTATATCAAATATATTAATATTCGATATTATAGATGACGAAATCAACTAATAGACTCTAATCAGAACGTAAAGATACTCACTATTAGATTCAAAAACATATCGATAATGAAACTAAAAGGATAATTTATTTGCACAGAGTGGCATATTGAGAATCTTATATGAGAAATGCCAATAGAATAAGTAACATATGGGAACATGAAGTTCTCTGTGTGGTCCCTTACCAATCATCAAATATACGTATAGAAGGAGTTAGTATAATGGATTTTATTGAAGTTATACAGCGCAGTTTGGATTCTTTACAATCATATAGTCAACAAGAGTTAATACAGATGGTGCAAACATTTGATTTATCACCTGAAAACGTAATGCCTTATGTTACAGTACCACGACAATTAGAATACGGGAGAAATATCATTTATCATACAAAAAAAATCGAGGTAATGGTGCTGCATTTTCCTAGTTTAGCAAAGACCCCAATTCATGATCATGGTATCTCAACTGGTTGTATTTATGTCGTGCAAGGTAAATTACATAATATTCTATACACCTTTAAGTCCGAGGAATCCAATCCAACTTATAATCAAGTACAACAATTGAAGCAAGGAGATTTATTTACTGTTGATAACGGTACGATTCATATGATGCAAAATCCTACCCCCTTATCCACTATTACTTTTCATGTCTACTCTCCACCATTAGAAGGCGTAAAAATTCACCTCGCTTAAGAAAACATCCTATGAGATGGTTTACTTGCTGATAATTTATTTATTTTGAAAGGAGCTATTATGAATCAATTTAAAAATCGTTTTATACAAAGTCTTCAGGACGGACGGAGTGTATGGCTCCATGGTAAACAAATCGATGTCACAAAAAACAAAAGTTTCCAGGGGACATTAGCTACTATTAACCAGCTGTATGAGCTGTTTAACAATCCTACACACCAACAATTAGTGGGGTATCTAAGTCCTAAAACTAATACTTGGGTCCATACAGCTTTTTTAGTCCCCCAATCCTACGAAGATATATTAAAAAGAAGAACGGCTTTTGAAACATGGAGCTATATGACGGATGGAGTTATGAGCCGTTTATCTGATTATGCTCGATCAAAATTAACAGGGTGGTATTCATCTCGTGAATTTTATAAAAAATTTGATTCTCAATTTCCTCATAAAATAACAGCTTATTATGAAGAAGCCAGAGATCAACACCGTTTCATAAGCGTTATTCAACGCGATCCACAAATTAATCGATCTATTCAGCCTGCTATTAATATAGAAGAATTAGGATTATTAAGAATCGTAAGAAAAACTTCTGATGGAATATTTTTAAGTGGAGCTAAAATGATTGGTACTGCCTCTCCATATTCAAATGACTTATTAATCTATCCTTTAACAAAAATAAAAAGTGAATTAAGTTCTTTAGCTCACTTTTTTATAGTTGCAGCTAACTCTCCAGGTTTGCATATGATTTGCCGTGAATCATTTGCAACTGATTTTTTGCAACAAGAAAATTCCCCCATTAGCTCAAAATATGATGAAATGGATGCGTTATTAATTTTTGATAATGTATTTGTACCATGGGAACGCGTATTATTATATGAAAATCCCGAAGCTCTATGGGAATTAAAATCAGACACAGCCTCCAATAGTTTAGCCTATCACCAGTCTATTGTTAGGTTATTAATAAAATTGGAATTCATCACAGCAATTGCATGTGAAATAGCGGAGGCCGTTGGTGCTGAATCTTATTTACATGTACAAGAAAAACTCGGAGAACTGATTATACAGGTTGAAACGATTAGAGCTCTCTTAATAGCTGCAGAAAGAGAAGGTAGAATAAATGAGTACAATACGTATTTACCCAATTTTAAGTATATTGAAACAGCAAGGAATCTAGGATCTAAGTACTATCCAAGGGCTATTGAAGTTTTACAAATTATAGGAGCTGGAGGGTTTATACAACTACCTTCAAGTATCAAAGATCTTCAAGGTCCATTGTCCCACTTATTAGAAAACTATTTCAAAGGGGCTAGTATTTCTGCAAACAAAAAAACTAAGCTTTTCAAGTTAGCATGGGATATAATTGGAAGTCCCCTAGGATCTCGCCATGAATTATATGAAAGGTTTTATGCTGGGGACCCCATACGTAACACAGCGAGCCAATATACAAATTATGACAAGCAGAAATTTAAAAATATGGTTGAGAAATTTCTGGATGATTAAAATTTACGGTTTTTATTTTATAAAATTTTTATAAGTTAAATTACACAGTTCCGTTTCAAAGTTTAAAAAAATTTAAATGGGTAGAGAAAGAAGAAAAACTATTTATGCAGCTTGATGATTGCTTGTTTTTCGAAGTTGAAAGTCTCGTGTATATCCATCACTATCAATAGCACGATATAAATAACACCCTTCTCTTTTGATTTTGATATACGTCTCATCCAAATACCAAGCATGGTGTGCTGATTTATTTTTCTTCTACCACATTTGATAGCTGAGATTTCCATATTCATGCATCAAACGCATGAGGGTTGTAGGATAAACAGATGCTCTTCGTTCTTTTAAGATTTCAGATACATCACGATAGCTTAAAGAAAATGACAATAATAGCCCATGTCTACCAAAATAATGTCTTTTTCGAACTATTTTCCTTTAAAATATATCATGTATTATTCTCCTCACCACATTTTTTCTACAGTTTAGCTTCATACATGTTAGCATATTAGATGAAAATCTGACATTGTAATAATTAATGGAAATAAAACGTTAAAGAATTAATATATTCCAGATAATATCATAAAAACATTATTATTTTAAATATTATTAAACACGTACAAGGAATTCATATTGAATTTAAAATCCTGTTCTAAAATAAATAAATAAATAAGTGAGGGAAGATAATATGTCAAAAAATAAAATGCCTTTAGTAAGCATCCTAATTCCAACATATAATCGTCCTACATATTTTCAAATCGCTTTAGATAGTGCAATTAAACAAACATATAAAAATATTGAAATTATCATTACAGATGATAGTACAAATGATGAAACTTATAACTGTATACAACCTTATTTAAAAAAGCACAACAATATTTTTTATTATAAAAATCCTGCTACATTAGGCGGTCCACATAACTTTATTAATGCATATGAAAAAAGCAATGGGGAATATATAAACTTTTTAATGGACGACGATATATTTTCTCCAAATAAAATTGAAAAAATGCTATCATATTTTTTAGAAGATTCTACACATAAAATTACATTAATCACTTCGTACAGACCATATATTGATGAAAATGGAAATAGTATTCCGGATACAATCCATAACCAAAAAAAATTCCAACAAGCTACAGTATTAGAAGGAAATCAAGCTGGCAATAGCATTATTTCCGAATTTAATTGGATTGGTGAGCCTACTACACCTTTATTCCGAAAAAAAGACTTAACAGAACCTTTTGGTTTTTTTTCTAAAAGATTATATCGATCCGGTGTTGATATAGCAACATGGCTTAATTTATTATCAAAAGGAAATCTTTTATACATTCCTGAGCCTTTAAGTAAACTACGTTTACACACAAAAAATATTAGCAAATCTCCCCAAATGATTATGAATGCTTTACAGGACTTACTGCATCTTTTATTTCATGCAAAAAAGTATTCTTTTTTAAAAGAAAAAGATACATATCAACTCGCGATTAAGAATGTTTATAAGCTTTTGTGGCTAAGAAAAAATCAAATGAAATTTAATGAGGAACAAAATCAAGAGATAAATTATTATATCCTCCTTTTTCAAAAACTTTTATATTATCAAATACAAAAGGAGGAATTAAACTAATGTCTTTACCACTAGTAAGTGTTTTAATACCCACATATAATCGTCCCGAATATTTTAAACTCGCTTTAGATAGTGTACTTGCACAAGAATATCAAAATATTGAAATTATCATTACAGATGATAGTACAAATAATGACACATACTCAATAGTTACTCCTTTAATAAATTCTTTTTCGAATATACACTATTATAAAAATAATGAAAGATTAGGCGGAATTAAAAATTTTCAACTCGCCTTCCAATACTCCAAAGGTGAATATGTAAGTTTTTTAATGGATGATGACTTGTTTCACCCAAAAAAAATTAGTACAATGATGAAATTTTATTTAAAAGATTCAGCAGGGAAAATAAAGTTAATAACATCTTACAGACAGCCCATAGATGGGAATGGAAATTTCATTCCTGATTTTGCCCCTACAAAAAAAAGACACGTTACTCCAACCCTTATAAATGGATTAGAAGCAGGGGGGTCTATGATTTTAGATTATAATTGGATTGGTGAACCTACCACACCTTTATTCCGAAAAAAAGATTTACACGAACCCTTCGGTTCATTTTGTGGACACCAATATTATTCAGCAGTCGATATGGCCTCTTGGTTAACATTATTAAGCCAAGGAGATTTATTGTATATCCCTGATACCCTTAGCTATTTACGTATGCATGAAAATAATATTGGAAGTAGTATTAATATGAAATTTTATTCAGCTCACGATTGGTTTCATATGGTATATTTTTCACCAATTCAAGGATTTATCCCACAAAACAAACATATATTGCAAAACGCAAAAAAATGTCTTCGTTATATTTCATTAATTCATAGTGTATTTTTTAATGAATACGATGATACACAAAAACAAACGCTACAATTTTATTCAATGTGCTTAATGCAAAAAATTAAAGAATTAGTTAAGAGTGTGTAGGGGGGATATAAACAATGGTTACACAATTACCATTAGTAAGTATTTTAATTCCTGTAACTCAAAATTCTGTATATTTGAAAGCAACACTTACTAGTGCATTATTTCAAACATACGATAACACAGAAATTATTATTAGAGATAACACCTTAACAAATGAGATACGTGTAATGGTAGAAAAGGAATTTTTGCCATACTATAGTAAGATAAATTACGTTAAAAATGATGCACCAATGACAACCCTACACTTACTACAACAATTAATTGAAGATTCAAAAGGGAAATATACTAATTTTTTATTGGAAAAGGACTTGTTTTATCCGCAGAAAATTGAAAAAATGATGCGATATTTTTTATCTGATTCCTTAAATACAATTCAATTAGTGACATCCTCACAATTACAAATAGACGAAAAAGGGCAACCTATTCAAAATTTAAATACAAATAAACTCTATCTCACTGATACAAAGTTAAGTGAGATAGAATGTAGAAATGCGATATTGCAAAAACAAAACTGGATTGGAGAATTAACAGTACCCTTATTCAAAAAAGATCAACTAAATGAACCATTTGGATATTTTAGAGGTATGCCATTTTTTCACGAGTATGTAACAGCAGCATGGCTAACAATTTTAAGTAAAGGAGATATTATATATATTGCAGATGATTTAAGTTTTAAAAGAAATCTGCAAGAAACAAGTATAAGAAATACCAATCAAAAAAATGAATGGGATCAGTTGGTTTTATTTGCAAACCAATCAGGTTATTTACAATAAAGTTCTGTTGCAAAGTTTTCTAAGGGGTCGAAAAATGATTCGAGGAGTATGATATATTTTAAAGGAAAATAGTTCAAGAAAGATATTATGTTGATAGCCGTTTTTCTTTAAGTTATCGTAATGTATCTGAGCTCCTGAGAGAACGTAAAATTTCCGTGTATCCAACAACAATCCTTCGTCGGGTGCATGAATATGGAAATCTCATCTATCAAATGTGGAAGAAGAAAAATAAATCCGCACATTTCGTATGGCGTTTAGATGAAACCTATATCCAAGTCAAGGACGAGTGACGTTATCTTTATCGTGTGGTTGATAAAGAAGGTCACACATTGAATATTCCACTGCGCAAAAAGCGAGATCATCAAGCTGCCTATATGTTTATGAAATGGTTAGTGAAAGCTTTGTGCACTCAAAAAACTGAAATATAATGGTTTTTATGTGCATACGAAACCTTGCACTGTTAAACATTTCAATAATCTCATCAAACAATATCATAGACATATCAATCGACGTTTCGATTCCTTTCAATGTACGTGAATCCTGCGGAATCAACTTTTCTACAGAAACAGATACACGCTCATCACGATGATTTTTTAAAGCACCCATCATAAGAAAGCTCTCTTTTTCCTCTTTTTATTAGTGTTGACACAAAAAAAGGTTGTGAATGGTCTTATCCCTGTCAAGTAGACAGTATTAAAAAGACTAAACAGTCATCGAGATTCGATTTCGGAAGCGTTCACATTTATAAAAGTAAATATACTCTTCAATTGCTTGTATTAAAATGATTCAAATACAACATCCCCGATTTAAAATGGGAGGAATATGACTCGATATAGGCATTATCATGGCAGTTTTCTTTGAAAGAGTGGCTGTCAATGATACCTAAATCTAAAAATCGTTTGTTGTAGGCATGAGATGTGTACTGGAATCCCTAATCTGAATGGAGAATGGTTCCACGCACATCTCTTTTTTGTGCCAACATTTTAATTGTATCTAATACAAGTTCATTATCATTACGCTTGGAAATTTTCCAAGCAACAACTTCGTTATTATAAATATCTTGTACAACAGAAAAATAGCGGAAGCCTTCTTGCAATCGTAAGTAGGTAGCATAGGTGTTTTTTCATATACCAAATTCGTGGATCACTTCATAATGTCCATGTGTATACATGGTCTTTTTTACATTGTCTACCTAAAGGGGGGAATATGAGAAGAAGACTTTTTTGGAGTTAATCTGGAACTATTCATTACTTAATATTCTCACGGATTGTTTGTATTAGGAAATTAGGGTTATCTCCGTGGTTCCTAAGATTCTGTTTTGTGAACTATTCTCCACTTAGTAAAGTTCTTTTGGTATGGGGGATATTGATATTTTACGCAAGAATCGAATGGCTTGGTTTTCGTACACTAGTTCCCTCCTGGAACCATCTATATTAAGTAATCAAAGCACCCAATAGAGTTAGTTTATTAAACGATTTTTGGTTATGTGAAACTGAAATACATCTCCTACCTATCGTTAAGGTGAGGCCACTTGCGGCTTTAGCCGTGGGAGTTTCCAATATGATTTTATCAACAAGTATTTTAATATATATGTACGTGCCAAAAAAACAAAAATAAATTTGATTTGTTCTTTTCACCAAAAATAATTTTAAAAAGTGCCCCACTTATCCGCTTCTACGAACTTACTTGAAGTGAGGGATAACGATTTTGTCCTAAATATTGATTCCTTTTAATATGGATGGTGAATTATAATCTCTATACGATATTGACATCACAGGTACAAGGATTTATATGTTCAGACAATGACATATCTTTCACACTCTCATAACTGATATATATTTTTGTAGAAAGAAACCATATATTTATTTTCACAAGCTATTTCCAACAATAATTACATCTTATTTTTACTTTGTTTCGCGTGCATTTTAAGAGTTTTTTTCCACAAACCACGTTTTTTTAATTGATCACGTAAAGTGCTACTTGGATAACCTAGCTTTTCTGCTACAATATTTATTCCAATTCCTTTTATATATAATTTAATTGCTTGTTGACATATATCATCCCATTCTTCCTTAGAATTCCATCTCTTACTTTGTTCAAATAATTCACTTGCTAATGTTTGCAATTCATTTGCTACTGCACAATATTGAATACATTCCTTCAGCGGTTTTATTTGATGTTCGCAAATTTGACAAAATCGATCCTGTAAATCTAAAATACGAATTCTTTTTGTCCGTCCATTCATGATGCACACCTCATAGACTTTCTTTATATTTTATAACATTGGTATAGATGTCTGTAACAAAATTCATTAACCTGAAAACTATTTTTTAATTCTTCAATATATTGTATACCTCTTACAGATGGTTATCAACACCAAAAATAAATTATAACTTGCTCTGAAAACCTTTTAATTTAAATTATTATCCTTATTTGATGTTTTTTTAACTGAAACTTGGAAAATAAAAATATATTGATTCACGATAAAATTTATATACTTATTGTGAATATATCCATGTAGAAAATCCATGTGTATTCTATTCGGAATTTTATGTATTTATTTGATATTAATGTAAAATCAATTAGTTTAATTTCAATAAGGGAATTTAAACTAATATAGTCAATATCGGAGGTTTAACAATAAAATCAACATATTTTTATGTTTTGTTTTTGTATATTCAAATTACAATCTATGGAAAATGGGTCTATTAAATTATTCTCTTTATTTAGAACATGAATGCTGATGGGCAGAAGCCCATGTTTTTTGTATAATAAAGTCAAATCAAAAAAATTATGTCTTTTTAAAATGGAACCGTTTTTTATGGTGTGTATTATGTTTAGAGGAGGAGATAAAAAATTTAAAAAATGGGGATTATTTGTTATATATTTCAAAAATCATAAGAATGGTCCAATTAAAAGGAATTTAATGATAATTCAGAGAAAATATCTGTTTAAAAATTCTATAACAGAACTATAATATTTGTCTTTTTGAATTTAATAATATTTCTCATTTCTATTTGTATATGTTATATTTATTCAATATTTGATATGGTTCTGCAAAAGGAGTGATCATTGATTTATGTATATACGAGTTAAAGAAATAAGAAAAAGATACGGGGATACATTACAAAGTCTATCAAAAAAAATTGACTATGATTATAGCAATCTTTCAAAAGTGGAACGAGGAATTTACACTCCGTCATTGGAATTACTTAATAAAATAGCTGCAGTTTATCAAATAGATATTGCGGATTTAATTGTTCAACCTCAATCACATGATAAAAGGAACATTGCTTTAGAGGATAAAGAACTTTTGAAAAGTTATTCTGTTAATATAGATGGGAAAAATCTTTCAGAAGATGAATTAGATTTCCTTATACAAAGTATAAGAATTTTTCGTCAAAAGTTAAATAAATATATAGACTAATCACTGAGCCTTTCACAATTAAAATCATATGTCGAAGTTCATTCCTGTTTTCAATTATTTTAAAGATGAGAGTGGCTCCTCTTCTTTGATGAGGGAGAACATGTAGTATCCTAATGTTACTATTATCCACAGTTACGTAGTGAAGATTCTTTGTTTTTACAGCTTGGATATGTCTGACTCGAGTATACTAGATTTACATATGCGACTTTAATACAGTTTCAAGTTGCTTTGCTTCAATACGTTAAATTAAAAAATAGGTTGTCAAGAATGCAAATTCTTTTGGTCTTTACGATTTATTTTCTAGTGTAATTGACATTTGAATAAGTAGCCACTTGTCCGCTCTTAACGGGAAAAATGACTACCATCAGTTTTTTTGAAAATCCATTTCTAGCACATTGACAGATGTGTCAGCACTACTCTCACGATAAAACGCATAGGTGCGCGGGCTACGGTGCGATAAACATTCGTGATCCTATGTTCTAGCGTCTGGCTCCTGCCACACAATAGCGTGAATAAGGCGAGCTCTCTATGATATTATATATCGTGAAATGTATATTCCGATGTTCTTTATCATAGAGATTACGGGTAGTATGCGATTTCTTCAACGCATCAACCGGAATAATTATCCTTCCTTAAGTGTGTGAAGGACGATGTTCTATCGATAGGTGAGACATGCATTTTTGTTTAGCCTAGCCAAAAACTTTTGATAAACTAACTAGAGGTAGAATTCCCCGAAGTAACGCTCAGAAACTCCTACTTCAAGTTTTGCTGAGTGGCCAGTAGTTTCCATCCTAGTTTTATTTAAAAACAGTGTCCAACTGGGCACTGTTTTTAAATTTTTATCAAAATATTTTTTCTTTTTGAATAGATACGAACTTGATATGGATTCATTTTCCCACATTCTTTGTGCCCCACTTTTTTATATGATATTTACAGAATTTACGATACTGAAAAGATCCAGAGAGGACTCTAGTCCGTCTTTTAGACGTGAGATGAAAGCATTGTTTTAGCATAGCGAAACAGGATATCCTTTTTTTATGGTCATGAAAAAAGACGTAAGAGCATTGGAGAACGAACACTCTGTCCAGTATGATCACAGTACCGTAGCCCACGAACCTATATGGTCTGTTAGGGGAATGATGATGGCCCACCACAATCTTGTACGTCAGCGATACCAGACATGGACTTCGCTAACGTATAAGAATCCCACTGACATTAGTTAGCTTAGAGAGTGTCCAAGTATCTGAATTCCCTCTATTTAAAACTATAATGCGATGTTTGATAAGGATTAATATAAACAACAAGGTGTCCCTCATTCTTATGTCTAGGAGATACTTACAGCTCATTTCCATTTTGAATAGTATTCAGTGAATTGTGATAGAAACTAAAATGATCCAGTATGCAAATTCTTTTCGTTGTTATGACTTATACTTTTCGGCTGTTTAATGTTCAGCAATTGTAAACGAATGACAGAAATCTTAGCAACCATTTTAGATAGAAACACATTGATTGTAAAGATGTATTCTCTCTCCATAGCATTTACGATGTAATCTGGCTCCTTTGTAGGAAGTTTTTTCTTCACCTAAACTTTTTAAAGTATTCTTCTACATGGATCAGAAAGAGTATTTCCCTTTTATATCGAGGAGAAAACATAAAATAATAGTTAACTAAGAATATGATTGTATTTATAATTCTGCATTTATTTATATAAAACGTATTCGTTTTAATAACACACTACAACAGGAAACTCTGTAATATCTATACCAACTTTTTGAATGAAGCTCTTTCTACTGTATTAGGCTATCTCTATAGCTCTTATGATCAGTAGATGAATTATGTTATTTTCAACCTAAGATTAGGCGTTTTATTTTGTAATTATATATTAAATAAGCAGTTCGTATTATCTTATACAGATATACATCTCTTTATAAATTCAAATATTCTCAATAATAATCTTAATTTTCAGAAAAATATTAGTGCTTTTTCTCTTTACTCCACCATCGATTATACTGATTTTGTATATTTTGCAGTTGTAGATATAATCCTTCTGCTAATAGCGTCATATTGGGATCTTGTTGTAATTCGATTAACATTTGTTCTATTTCTAGGAACATGAGGTGAATTTTATATTTTTTCTCTAAACCTAAATGGCCGGAAGTTTTTAGAAGCATGGATTCGATTATTCCTATTTGTTGGTCAATATCCCGTAATAACTGTATAGAAGTAAAAAAGCATGCTTGCCCCACTATAACACTCCCTTTTCTATCAATATGAAGTTGTTTGTCCATCGTTTGAAAAGGAGATAAATATAATATTTTTAATGTTTTTACAAAAGATGAAGAACGTTACTATATGTCATCTTCTTCCACTAGACTGAATACTTGAAGGTAATATGTCTTATTTAGAATTATATATCAACTTTTATAATATTTTCAATATTAATATTTATCAATTGAAAATATTATGTATTTTTTGTATAATTTGTTATTCTATACATTTGATTTATTATTTTTTTCTTCAAATGAAAATGTATTTAGCGCATCCTTTGAAAAAATTTTCCCCCAATCGTATGTAGGATATAGCTTAACAGTAGGTGAACGATGAATGAGATTTTGACAAGGGGTTGCAGGAAGCTATTTTACTTGTTTGACATATGTACAACGTTACTGAACAAATATACATTCTCATTTCAATATGTATATATCAACTGTGTGTTTGTTATACGATATATACATATTGAAATGGAATTGAAACGAATGATGATCGATACATCCTATACATTTCATATGTATGATATTAAGTCAATAAAATAGACACAGATAATTTCAATTATGCAGCCTCCGATTCGTACATACGTTCTTTTTTAGC